>CBFGOU010000283.1:0-6277 GCA_965650445.1 uncultured Oxalobacteraceae bacterium
TCAGCTTCAGCGCCTTTTGGTCGGACGTCAGGATCGTCATCTCGTCTGCGACGATGGCTGGCAACCGCGGATCGCCCTCGGCCTCCTTCGGCACGTCGAAACTCGCCTTGCCGGCCATATCGGCGTCGATGCGGGCGCGCGTGATGCGTTGCACGCAATACGTGCATTTCTCCATGACGCCGCGCCGGCGCACCGTCACCTCGGGGTTCTGCAAGGCCTTGAGGCTTTCCACTTGTTCGTTCGAATACTGCAGGAAGTTAAAGCGGCGCACCTTGTAGGGGCAGTTGTTCGAGCAGAAGCGCGTGCCGATGCAGCGGTTGTACACCTGAACGTTCAGGCCCTCGCTGTCGTGCACGGTGGCGCCCACCGGACAGACTTCCTCGCACGGCGCGTGTTCGCAATGCATGCACGGCACCGGCTGGAACAGGGTGCGCGCGCCATCGCGATAGCGGTCGACCCGGATCCAGTGCATGCTGCGCCCGCGCATCACCTCTTCCTTGCCCACCACCGGGATGTTGTTCTCGGCCTGGCAGGCCACGGTGCAGGCGGCGCAGCCGATGCACGTGTTCAGGTCGATCGCCATGCCCCATTTGTAATCGTCGTAGCGGCGCTCCGGGTACAGCGACACGCGCTCCTGGTCGTCCTTGCGTCCGCCAGCGGACGGGGTAGCGGGATCGGCCACCCGCACCGGGCTGCGCCCGTGCATGTCGAGCTCGCGCTGGCGCAGCGCAAACGTATGCCGTCGCCCGCTGCGCGCCAGTGCGAGCGCAACCGGCCCGCCCATGGCGGCGCGTGTGCGCAGCCGGTAGGCGTCGAAGCCGACGCCGTTGCCGACCGCGCCGGCCCCGGTGCGGCCATAACCGAGCGGCAGCGTGACGACGCCCTCGGCCTGCTCCTGCACGACCAGCACCGGGGCAAGGAGCGTACGCCCGTCGACCGTCAGGCGTGCCACGTCGCCATCGGCCAGGCCGGCGCGCGCCGCAGTGGCCGGGCCGATCATGGCGGCATTGTCCCAGGTGAGCGAAGTCAGGGGCCGCGGCAGTTCCTGCAGCCAGGCGTTGTTACAGAACTCGCCGCCGTCGACCGCAGGATCGGGCGCGAACAGCGCCACCAGCGGCGGCGCGGGGATCGCCGGCCGCGCAACCGGCGGTACCCGGCGCACGGCAACCGGACGCGCGGCGCTGCCCTCGACCAGGCCGCGCCGCAGGGACTCGCGCCAGAACGGGTCGAATCCGGGCGCCCCCTCCCCGGCGCGCGCCGCCTGCCAGGTGGCGCGCACCAGCGCGTGGCCGTCGCGGCTGCCCTGCCCGTGCACGGCCGCCAGCAGCTCGTGGGCGGAACGGCTGTCGTACAGCGGTGTGATCATGGGCTGCACGATGCTGGCGGTGCCGTCGTGGGCGCGGGCATCGCTCCAGGCCTCGTAGCAGTGCGACTGCGGCAGGTGCCAGCCGGCCTCGCGCGCGCTCTCGTCGCGGTACAGCCCGAGATGCACGCTGAGCGGCACGCGCCGCAGGGCCTGGGCAAAGGCCAGCTCGGGGGGCGCGGTGTACACCGGGTTGGTGTCGAGCATCAGCAGCGTGTCGACCTTCCCCGCCCGCATGTCGGCGGCCAGCTCCGCAATTGCCCCCGCGTGGTCCGGCACGCCGCGCGCCACCGGCTCGATGTGGACCACGCCCTCCTCTTCCGCGCCGAGGCGCTGGTTGAGCAGGTGGACCAGGGCGCGGCTGGCCGGACAGAGGCTGGGTCCGGCCACCACCAGTGCCCGCCCGGGTGCCGCCGCCAGCGCCCGCCCCACCGCCGCTTCCCAGCGCGCGCTCGCGGTGTCGGGCGCCCTGGCGGGCACCGGCGCGGCCCCGAGCTGGCCGGCGATGCGCCACAGCGCCGCCGCGATCGCTTGAGGAGAGCGCGCCAGCCGTTCGTCGGCGTAGGCGCCTGTGATGGTCGGGCTCGATTCCATCGCGTACAGGCGGTTCGCGCGCGGGTCGGCGCCGAGGCGGCGCGACGCCGTGAAAGCGCGGGCATGGGCCAGGCTCCCGGGCATGGCGCCGAACAGGTCGGCGTCCAGCGTCAGCAGGACCGCGATCCGGTCGAGCCGGTACAACGTATCGACCGGCCGCCCGAAGGCAAGGCTGGCTGCGGCCGCCGCGCCATCGTCGTGCAGCGGCTCCCATGCCTGCCACCGGGCGTTCGGGTAGCGCGCAGTCAGCGCATTGATCTGGGCCGCCAATGTTGGCGAGGTCAGCTCGCCCGTCAGGATGCGCAGGCCGGCCCCACCGTCGCGTCCGAACTGCGGCCGGCGCGCTTCCAGCGCCGCCTCGAAGGCGGCCCACGTCGACAGCCCGGAGCCCTGTTGCACCGTCTGGGAGCGGTCGGGGTCCCACAGCTGCAGCACCGACGCCTGGGCAAACACGTCGGTGGCACCGGCATTGACGGGATGGTCGGGATTGCCTTCCACCTTGGTGGGGCGCCCCATATTGGTTTCGACCAGCACGCCGTGGGCGAAACCGCGGCGCACGAAGGCGCTAGCGTAGAACAGCGGCTGTCCGGGCACGCCCTGCTCGGGCATGCGCACGTAGGGCACGATGGTCTCGGCCGGCGGCCCGCTGCAGCCGGCCCCGGCCAGCGCTGCGGAGGCCGCCATCAGCTTCAGGAAGCGGCGCCGCGCCGGCTCGTCCTGGGCGCCGATCGGGATGATGGGATGGCGTGGAATGGTCATCGGTGGCAGGTCGAGCAACTGGTCAGCGCAGCCGCATTGCGCAACTGGTACAGGCGGTTCAGCTGGCGCACCTCGTCGGGCGTCAACGGCGCCATTGGCGCCATCGATAACACCTGGCTCAGCGGCCGGATGTGCCGGGGCGCATCGCGGTGACAGCGCAGGCACCACTGCATCTCGAGCGATGCCGTGCGCCAGGTCAAGGGCATCTGGTCGACCCGGCCGTGGCACTCGACGCAGGCCACGCCCTTATTGACGTGGATGTCGTGCTCGAAATAGACGAAATCCGGCAGATCGTGCACCCGCGTCCACTGGATGGGCCGACCGCTGCGCGCGCTTTCGTGCAACGGCGCCAGCGCGGGCGAATCCAGGAACAGTTGCGCGTGGCAGCTCAGGCAAATCGCGCTCGACGGCATTCCCGCGAACCCCGATTTGTCGACCGAGGTATGGCAGTAGCGGCAGTCGATGCCGTCGTCGCCGACATGGTGCTTATGGCTGAACGCGATTGGCTGAGCGACTGGCTCGAACATCCCGTGCCGTGGCGCCATGCTCCAGCGCGCGAGCGCGATGCCGGCGGCGACCAGCCCCAGCGCCCCCAAAAGGATCAGCTTGATGAACAAAACGGCAGATCGCGAAAACGGCGCGGCCATCGCTTGTGGTGTCGAAGTTGAAGAATGAAGGGCCCGCGAGCGGGATCGGTACTGATGGGGCGAGTATAGATTGACGACGGTGATGAGCCCACACGGTACGGCCGCGCAATTGGCGGCAGTTTTGAGTCCATATTGCGGGCAATTGTCCGGACGAATCCGGATGCGTGGCATCGACCTGCCCGTCCCAATCCACCAGGTTCACTTCTACGACAAAACCGGCAAGGCTGACGGTGACCGGCAATTGCAGCGGAAAGGCTGGTCCTCGACAGTCGGCGGTTCGAAAACTGCTGTCCATGGCGGCAATCGGCATTGCGACCGCAGTCAGCCTCGCCCTGCTCGACGTCCCCCTCGCACTCGCATTGGGGATTCTTGCGGGCATGCTTGACTTCATCCCCTATCTGGGACCGATACTCGCCGACATACCCGCCACCCTGATCGCGTTTTCGCACGATCCCATGCTGGCACTTTACGTGATCGCGGTGTTCCTGCTGCTGCAATTGCTGGAGGGCTACCTGCTGCTTCAATCCGAAAAAGAGGGGCAAGCCCAGCGCCTGGCCGACCGCGCGGCGGAGGTCAGGGAACTTGCCGACCAGCTGGCGCAGGCACGGCGCCAGTTTGATCATTTCCAGGAAGCGAGCGCGGCCCAGCGGCAGGAAGACAAGCAGGCTTATGAAGCGCGGATTGGGCGTACCGAGCAGGAGGCGACAGCGCTGCGCGCCCACCTCCAGGACAGCCGCGAGGCGCTGGCCGTGCTGCGCAGCGAAAAGGTCCATCTGGAGCACATCTCGGCCGAGCAGCTTGACACGGCCAAGGAGCAGGTCCGCAAGCTGTATGAGACCACGGCGGCGCTAACTGCCGCGCGCGAGATGGCCAGCAGCAGGCAGTTTGAGCTGGAAATGGCTGTGGATCGCCGTGAACACGCCCATCAATCGAATGCGCGGCTGGAAGCGCGCGTGGGCGAGCTGGAGGGCGAGAACACGATCTTAAAAACGAACGCGGCCGGCGTCGTCCCGAAAGTACGCGGACGTAAAACGTAAAGCGCTTTACATCTTTACATTTGATACGCCGAATGAGTATGGTCTTTCTCGGTTCGGCACCGACCAATGAATGTTATCAAATTTGGCAATATTGCCGAATCTGGCAACGTTCAATGGTGAGTATGGCTAGATTCACGCTTCCCTGTCGCATCTGGAATGTGCCCGGTGCTTGGATAAATGACCCGTCCAGCGGCGCGGATACTCCGCTGCCTTGATTCGGTAGACTTTTTCCATCTCGGGGCTCCAGCCCTGCCAACACCAGCGCGATTGAGCCGGCCAGCGCCACCAGAACGGTGGTCTATTCGGGCAAGGCGGTGTCGGTCAAGTTCTGACCGTTCGCCCTGGCGGCTCGCGTTGTGGGCGCGGCGAGCTGCTGCCGCTCCTGTTTGCGATGGGCCACGTGGGCGCCATCGTGCATGCTGAGGATGATCACGAAGCGCCTCCGCGGGAGGCGCTTACTCCTCCAGAGCCAGCACCATCACGGCCTTGGCAGGCACCTTGACCGACAGCTTGCCCCCTGCGGCGCGCGCGCTGAACGGCGCTGGCTTGATGACCTGCGGATTCTGGAACGTGTTGTGCGCATCCATCGCGGCCGAGGTCAGCACCTTGCCAGCCGCCCCTTTTACCTTCGTGCCGGCGACATCAACGGCGACATCGACCGCGACGCGCCGGGTCAACGACAGAGTGCGCTTATTGGATTTTCATCCTTCGCGATGATAACGCCCACGCGGTGCGGAATTTTGATGTAATCGTCCACACGCGCTGCCCGGTCATTCCCTGGGGGAGGTGTTCGAGCGGCCGACAATGATCGATAGTCATCGTTTGGTTTGATCGGTATTCGTCCGCACCAGTTCACCGTGGGAAATCCCTTCCGGCCAAATCTGTGCAACAATATCGCGAGTAGCGAAAGCGTTCATTGGCGCGGACGAGAAGGGCTCCCGCGCTTGGCAAGGGCATCGTCAGGTAAGGACTCCTTGCGCGCGCGCGGCCGGGCGCGCCCTATGGTTTCGCAGGGCCTGTAAGGAGCAGCATCAGCACGCTGTGCGGCGCCAGCCGCGCTTCCAGTTTGCGGCTGGTGTCGCCCGTCTTCTTGCTCCACAGGTCGGACCAGCGGTAGACGGTCTGCTTGAAATCGACCGACCGTTGACTCATGTCGTCGACCAGGACTTGCTTCATCCAGTCATGGTGAACGTCGGTAGCCTGGTTGGAGCGGTTCAGGAACATCAGTGCCCATTGGCCGCCGTCGAGCGGCTTGGCATAGACCTCCAGCGGACCGTCGGCCAGGACGCGCAGCGCCTGCACACCCAGCTTGTCCTGGCTCACCGCGATCACGCCGGGGTTGGTCAGGATGCGGCGGGTCGACTCGGACATGGAGCGCAGGTCGTTGCCCAGGATGAGGGGCGAGGCCATCATGGCCCAGATCGACAGATGGGCGCGGTCTTCATCCTCGCTCATGCCGTTGCCCACTTCGAGCATGTCCATATCGTTCCAATGGCCAGGCCCTGCGAACTTGCGCAGGTTTGCCTGCTTGTCGAGGATGCGCAGCACGCCCAGACCAGTCGAGAGACCGGGACTGAATTCGCAGTCGAAGCAATTATAGATATCGGGTGTGGTGCGCCACGAATGGCCGACCTGGCCGGCCCACTCCCACGGCTTGCTCATGCCCCATTCGCATATGCTGAACAGCATCGGGCGGCCAGCCTTGGCGATCGCGTCGCGCATCGTGGTGTAGGCCGCTTCAGCGTTCATGCTCGGGGTGTTACACCAGTCGTACTTGACGTAATCGATGTCCCAGCTGGCGTAGGTCCGCGCATCCTGATATTCGTGGCCGCGGCTGCCGGGACGGCCGCCGCAGGTGGTCGCGCCGGCGTCCGAGT
>CBFGOU010000284.1:0-6258 GCA_965650445.1 uncultured Oxalobacteraceae bacterium
ACCACATGATTATATTATGATTCGGCGATCTCCTAGATCCACTCCTTGATGACGAAGTCGAGCAGGCGGCGGCGTTCGAACAGCAGCGGCAGCGCGGGCAGCTCGTCGGCCGCCAGCGCGGTCGGCGTGGGCAGTACCCGCACCGCATCGAGCGCGCGAAACGGCGCCGGGTGTGCGGTGAAGCGCTGCAGCCAGATGGTGTCGGCGATGACCAGGTGATTGAGGGTGCCGGTCAGCGATCCGAAGAAAGCCCCGCGGTTCGCCGTCAGCTCCGCTTCCGGCAGTTTGGCGGCGGCCTCGTACAGTTTTTCGTTCATCCACTGGTTGTAGCTGGCCATCAGCGTGAACTGCGTGCTCGGGAACGACGTCGACATGCACTCTCCATGGGAAAACAGTGTGCCTATTGTGCATCCAAACCTGGCAGAAGGTATATCGCCTTTTCGCCACTTTCGTGGTGCCGGCGCGTCTACCTCGGCGATACAGCCTTCAGGGGCGCTTACCCGCCGCCGGGGTGGGGCGATATGGCGCCGTCGACGCGCGAATCATGACCTGGCTTGGAAGTTCAATGCAGGAGTGCTGCTGCGGTGAATGCTCGACCCGCGCGAGCAATTCCTGCACGCTCGCTTCGGCCAAGCGTTGCAGGGGAGGGCGAATGCTGGTCAGCGGGGGATCGGCAAGCGCGGCTGCCTCGATGTCGTCATACCCGACAATGGACAGTTCCTCAGGCAGGCGCAGGCTGAAACCGCGGGCCGCTTCCATGACGCCAAAGGCCATCGTGTCGCTGGCGGCAAATATGGCAGTGGGCCGCTCGGGCAGGCTCAACAGCCGCTTTCCCGCTTCCAGTCCGGCCAGGTGACTGAAATTGCCGGTTTCCTGCCATTCCGGCGCAGGCTCAATGCCCACCTCGGCCATCGCGGCCAAGTAGCCTTGCAGGCGCTGAATGTTCTGGCCGGAATTGTTCGTTCCGCCAATGTACGCGATGCGCCTGTGGCCCAGTTCAATCAAGTGGCGGACGGCGTCACGGGCGCTGATGAAATTGTCGGCGCGTACCACGGGCAGGCTGGTGGGCGTGCGCCAGAAGTTCATGAGGACAATCGGCTTGGCGCTCTTTTCGAGCACCCGCAGCAGATTGTCCGTGATGCCTTGCAGGACCAGGAAGCCGTCGCACACGCCACCAAGCAAGTTCACGCTCGCGCCCTCGCGTGGCGCCTCGTTGGTGTAGAACATGTTGTAGATAACCAGATCGCGGTTGTGGCTACGTACGGCCTTGCTGATCTCCATCACGATGGCGTTCAGGTGAGGGGACGTGAAGTCGTTGAGCATGATGCCAAGGACGTTGGAGCGCGCGCCCCGCATCAAGCGAGCCGAGATATTGGGCATGTAGCCCAGGGCGTCGGCCGCCGCCATCACCTTGTGCTTGCTGCGCCGCGATACCGCGCCCTCCCCGCTGATCGCGCGCGAAGCGGTCATTGCTGAGACGCCTGCCTTGGCGGCTACGTCATGCAGGGTGACCGAGGAAGGAACATGCTGCGGCTTGGATTTTGTCATCGAGTGTCGTGGAGGGTTCCTGTGGCGAAAGGCCTTGTTAACGTTAGCACGACCCTGCCGCGCTTTCAACCGGTAAATGGCCGTGAGAACGGTACCAATACTGCGTTGTCGATGCTCCAGCTTCCGTGGTCTGTTGCCGGAGGATAGCGCGCCCGCGCACTGAAATGGTTACGTTACCAATATCGTCCTCATAAGCCAATCGGGAAAATCGAGCCAATCGGTTCCTTTCCCACTCTTGGTGAGCGCGGAAACGGGATTTGTCACGGCAGATTTATCCTGTGTATATTTTGCGCAAAAGTGGTATCGTTAACTATTCCCGGGCGCGGCTGATATCTGATTGACGATGTTCGCGCTGGTCGGCCATGGCGGCCGCGAAACGGTTGAGCGCGCCGGTTGCCAGAGCGCAGCCTGAGAAAACGGGTGTTCCTATTATTTTTCCTGCCGGCCCCACGGTTCGGCTCAAGCGATGACTGAAAAGCAACCCTCATCCCGGCCTGGCGTCACTTTGTATGACGTGGCCAGCCTGGCCAAGGTGTCGCCAATGACGGTGTCGCGGGTCATCAATGGCAACCAGCGCGTCGGCGAGGCAATTCGCGAGCGCGTGACTGCCGCCATCGAGGAGCTGAAGTATGAAGTGAACGTCGTTGCACGCGCTGCACGGGTCGGCAGCCTGCGCATCGGGCTGCTCTACAGTAATTCAAGCACCGCGTGTCTGGCCGATCTGCTCGTCGGGGCGACGGATCAGTGCAGCTTAAGCGCGTCGCAGCTGATATTGGAGACGTGCTCCGGCCAGCATGATTGGCGTGCTGCCATCGACCGGCTGCTCACGAACAAAGTCAGCGGGATCGTACTGACTCCGCCGCTGTGCGACTGTCCAGCCGTGCTGGAGTTGCTGGCCGATCTGGACATGCCAACCGTGGCCGTTGCCACTGCGCATCCCAACGCGTCCACTTCGGCGGTGCGCATCGACGACTATGAGGCCGCCCTGTCGATGATGCGCTACCTGATCTCGCTGGGGCACCGGGACATCGCGTTTATCAAGGGCGACCCTGCGCACAGCCCGGCCCAATTGCGCTATCGGGCATATGTCGACGCGATGGAGGCGGCTTCGCTGGACGTGCATGCCGAGTGGGTCGCGGATGGGATGTTCACCTACCGCTCCGGTCTGACCGCGGCGCGCCACCTCCTGGGCCAAAGCCGGCGGCCGAGCGCCATTTTTGCATCCAATGACGACATGGCGGCCGCCGTGGTGGCGGTCGCCCATGGGCTGCTGCTTGACGTTCCACACGATTTGGTCGTATGCGGATTTGACGATACTCCGCTGGCCACCACGGTCTGGCCCAACTTGAGCACTGTGCACCAGCCGCTTGGAGACATGGGACGTGTTGCAATTGAGCTTGTTTGCGCGCAGATCCATCGCCGTCGCCGGGGCCAGCCGGACGTTGTGGAGCACTGGCTGCTGCCCTACAGTTTGGTGCCTCGTCTGTCGTCGGACGCGGAAATCCACCCCGGCGCGTGAACGCTGCCAGGCGGGCCGCCGCATGGAGCGCTTGCGTCGGGAACCTCCGCGGGCGTGGCTTCCAGGCCCCACGCCGACAGGACCAGGAACACGAGGCCGAGTGCGGCCAGCAGCAGATAGACTTGCTGAAAACCGAACAGATCGTAGCACTTACCGACGAGCGGGGACAGCATGGACAGGCCAATCGAGTGGCCAAAGCTCCAGCCCACCATGTACACGGTTGATGCCAGGCGGCTGTCGAAGTGGCAGGCGATGTAGCGGAACACCGAGACCAGGATGATCGGCTGTTCGACCGAATGCAGCAAGCGCATGCAGGAAATCGACACGGGGCCGGCCGCCAGGCTGGAACCTGCGATCCGGATCAGCATGATGGCACCGGCCAGCAGCAAGCCATTCTTTGCGCCCGTGCGCCGTACCAGCAGCGGGGCCAGGAACAGGCCGCCCGCTTCAATAAAGACTTGCAGCGAGTTCAGGTATCCGTACATGGCGGCGCCTTCTTCCCGGGTCGGGAACATGCTCGCGAAATAACTGGGGAACTGCTGGTCGTACACCAGGTAGATATTCGTCACCGACAGCACAAACACCATGAAGCGCCAGAAGTGCCGGTCGCGCAGCACGCCCAGCGAATCGGCCAGGCTGACCCGCGGGGGCTGGCTGTGCGCCGCGCCGTGCGCCGGCATGCGCCACATCAGCAGGATGGCCAGCAAGGCGGCGCCGGCTGTCGAGGCCAGGTAGAGGTTGACGTTCGGGTCGGCATTGAACAGGCGTCCACTGAAGGAAGCGGCGCTGGCAAACCCGAGCGAACCGAACATCCGCACCCGGCTGTATTCGAAACCATAGGCGCGGCCGACGCGGTCGACGTAGGACTCGACCGCGTAGCCGCCGGCGATGAAGGTAATGCCAAGATAGATGCCGCCCAGCGCCGCGCCCAGCAGGAGATGGCTCTTGAGCAGCGGGCTGTAGACATGGACCAGGAAGGGGGCGGACAGCATGCACAGGACCGCCACCACCCACAGGACGTGCTTGCGCATGCCGGCCTTATCGGACAGAAAACCGTAGACGGGCTGCGCGCACATGGCGGCGGTGAAGTTGGCCGAAAATACGATGCCGGTTTCGGTGCCGTTCAATTGCAGCGTCGAGCGCAGCCAGAGCGCAAGCAGGGACACGCTCATCGCCTGGGCAAAGAAATACCCGAACATGTAGCTGCACAGGAAACGGTAGTGGGACTGCTTGCTGGTCATGTCGAAGCGGGCGGCAGCGGTTGCGTTTCCGGCAGGCCAGCGCCGGTCAGGGCTGGCGCACGCTGCCACCGGGCCAGTCTGCGAAAAGTCGTAACCATACAGTGTTTACTATGGGGTGAACAGACCGGCTCCGGCGACCTGCCCGGGCGGCGCCGGCCAATGATGAGCGCAAAACTGGGGTAGAATGACCGGATATCGATAACAATCATGCGCGCCTGCCGGCCGGCGCGCCGGCTACCTCACCATCCGGCAACATGAAATCCAACCAGAACGATCGCAGCGGTGCGACCTTGCACGACGTGGCGCGGGAAGCGGGCGTGTCCCTGATGACCGTGTCGCGGGTCATCAATGGGCGCAATCACGTCAGTCCCCAGACACGCGAGAAGGTCCTGCAAGTGATCGAACGCCTGAACTATCAGGTCAATGTCGCCGCCCGCGCCGCGCGGGTGGGAACGCTGCGCATTGGTCTGTTGTCGAGCAACCCGAGCCCGGCCTTTCAGAGCACCTTCCTGGCCGGCGCGACGAGCCAGTGCAGCCTGAATGGCGCGGAACTGGTCGTGCAGCATTGCCAGGAGCCGAGCAGCCAGCGCGCCGCCATCGACCAGCTGATGGGATCGGGGGTGGACGGGATCCTGGTGCCACCTCCGCTGTGCGACTGCCTGCCGGTGCTCAAGCAGCTGGAGCAGCTGGGCGTGCCTTTCGTTGCCGTTGCGACGGCGCGTCCCTCCCTGCGCGTCTCGGCCGTGCGCATCGACGACTACGAGGGCGGGCGCACGATGACCGAATACCTCCTGTCACTCGGCCATACCGACATCGGCTTCATCAAAGGCGATCCCGAGCATACGCCTGCCCAGTTGCGCTACAAGGCCTTCATGGACGTCATGCAGGCGGCCAGTCTGCCGGTGCCGGCGCAACGCGTTGCCCAGGGCATGTTTACCTACCGTTCGGGCCTGGTGGCGGCACGCGAACTGCTGTCGCAGCCGACCCGCCCCAGTGCGATCTTTGCCTGCAATGACGACATGGCGGCCGCGGCGGTCGCGGTGGCGCACGGGATGCATCTGCACCTGCCGGATGATTTGTCCATCTGCGGCTTCGACGATACCCCGGTATCGACCGCCATCTGGCCGGCGCTGACCACGATTCACCAGCCTATTGGCGGCATGGCGCGCAACGCCGTCGACCTCGTCGTGGAACAGATCCGCGAGCGCCGCGCCGGGCGCCTGCCCATGCCGCAACAGCGCCTGATGCCGTATGGGCTGGAAGTGCGTGAATCTACCAGTGCGCGGGCTTGATCTGCGCAGTCATGGCCGGCGCATGAATTTATCGTGTCGCAAATTAACTACGATGTGGGTAAGTTTCGTTAGACAGGCAGCGAACGGCGGACGTACAATGATATCGATAACTTGACTGCCGTCATTATTTTTTGGTCCCTAATTGTTAACGTTACCGGTCCCGCGCAACTGCCTCGATTTGGGTATTGCCCGGGGAAAGTGGGTTGGGCCTGCGCGCTGTGGTGACGGCCAATCGGTTTGGCGCGCGATGGCGGCAAGCGGCTTGTGGAGCAGGCCGCCGGTCCAGCTGTCGGCCGGTCCGTTAACGTTAACAGACCTCTTGCAAAAAATAAAACCGGGTCGCGCACATGCAACCCATCCAGGTCCTAAATGAAGGAGACGAAGTAAATGAACAAGAAGCTGATGATATCCCTGAAGGTTACCGGCGCAGCCATGGCGGTCGCCCAAGCCTTCGCGCCCAATGCCGTGGCCCAGGAGGCCGAACCTGCGGTCGTCGTCGTCACAGGGCTGAAAGCCAGTGCGCGTTCGTCCCTGGCCATCAAGCGGGACGCCATGGAGGTGGTGGACTCGATCACCGCCGAAGACATCGGCAAGCTGCCCGATCCCAACGTTGCCGAGACCTTGACGCGGATTCCCGGCGTGCAGGGCTACCGCTATG
>CBFGOU010000285.1:0-6255 GCA_965650445.1 uncultured Oxalobacteraceae bacterium
GACATCTCCTGCACGCTGCCGGTACCGACGTTGCCGTTGACGTAGGCGTCGGCGCAAGGCTTCCGGCAGCGACAGCTTGGGAACGTCCATGCCTTCGCCCGTCCACTGGGTGGCGAATACCACCACCAAGTCGCTTTCGCGCGCCGGCCAGAAACCACCGGGCCGGCCGGATAGTACCGACCGTTATTTCGCCGCGCGCAGGTTCAGCAGGTAGACGTCGTTCTCGCGCAAAGGCAGCTTCATGCTGAGTTTGCCATCGGCGCCGACTTGCACCTTCTTCCGCTCGGTCGGCTTGCCGTTGGCAATCGATTTGAGCGTGGCCACCTGCGGCCTGGTCAGCTGCTTCGGCGAGCCCATGCCAATATAGGCGGTAAAGGCATCGTTGCGCTTGTAGCCAACCTGGGAAATTTCCATCGTGTACGCGCCCTTTTTCAGCCCCTTCAGGCTGAGCTGCACGTCCCCTTTGTTCTTGGGCGGCAAATCCTTGATGAAGAATTGCTGGTTGTTGACCTTCTCCGGCAGCGTGTGGGTGTAGTCCCACAGCAGGACCTGAACATTGCCGTTGCCATCGGTGGTCGCCATCGACCGTTTATCGGGGTTGGCCAGCTCGTTCTGCCCCAGCTGGTTCAGGAACTGGTAGGCGAAGTAGGCCGGTTTCTTGATCCCCTGCGTGTTCATCAGGCCAAAACCGCCGTGGAACACTTCGAAGCGCGGGCCTGGCTCTTCAAAGATGTCGGTGAACACCCAGTAGGACATCGATTGTGCCGCGTTCCCGACCTGCTTCAGTTTGTCCAGGATATACGCCGCCTGGTGGTAGCTGTCGTGCGTCGGATCGGACGCCGTATACGACGAGCTCCACTCGGTATAGTGCAGTTCCAGCCCGGGCATGGCCGAGGCCTCGATCTCCTTGCGGTTCCTGAGCACGTCGCCGACGACCGCAGTGTCGTCGGCGCTGAGCACGGTACCCTTGGTGCCGAACTCGTCGAGGTAGCCCTCGCCCACGCCATAGGTATGGGTGCTGACGAAATCGAGCGGCACCTTGTTCTGTACGCAGTAGGCGATCATCTCCGGAATCCAGGCGGCACCGGCGGTGGCCGGGCCACCGACCTTGTAGCTCGGGTTGACGCTCTTGATCCCGCGCGCGGCGTGGGCGTACAGCTTGAAGTAGTCCGCCTGCGTTCCCATCCAGAAGCCGTCATTCAGATTCGGTTCGTTCCACACCTCGAAGTACCAGCTGGCCACTTCCTTGCTGCCATAGCGCTCGGTCCAGTGCTGGGTCAGGGCGCCTATCAGCTTTTCCCACTTTTCGTAGCTGCGCGGCGGAGTCACGTTGCCGCGCCACCAGAAGATGGTCTGGCTGCCGCTGGCCATTGCCTGCGGCATGAAGCCAAGTTCGACGAAGGGCTTGACGCCGATGCTGAGCAGGTAGTCGAACAGGGAGTCGATGTACTGGAAGCTGTATCGCTCATTGCCCTGCGCGTCCGTCCCCCCATAGACGCCCATGTCGTCGTTGAGCAGGCCGTGCATGCGAATGTACTTGAAGCCGGCGTCGCGTTTGATCTCGGCTAGCTGCTGCTGCCAGTCGGCGCGCAAGCCTTCGTTCGCGCGGCCGGCACCGATCGTCAGATTGAACGTCCGATTCAACTTGCCCTTGACGGCTTTGACGTCAACGTCGATGACGCGATCCTGTGCCCAGCTCAGTGGCGCGCAGGCCAATAAGGCGCCCAGCAGCATCGCCGCGATTTTCTTGTTACTCATTTGTTTCTCCATTGGTGTTGGACTTTGTAATTCCTGGCGCTTGCCAGCGCCCTTCCAGATCGCGGTCAGATCCCCAGTGCAAGGACATAGGCGCCACGGCGGACGCGGCGTTCCCGCCCGGGGCAAGGCCCTAACGCGGCGCCGGAACGCTGACGCCGAGTTCAGTCTGCACGACCGGCTTCATCGTGCCGTCCGGGTTGTACTGCAGGTGCTCGACGGTCACAGCACGCCGGCCCGCCGCGCCTTTCATGTCGCCGATGTCCAGTGCGGCGTTATGGAGGAACAGGTACCAGTTTTCCTTGAACTGGACGATGCCCGGGTGGATCGTGAAACTGTTCTTGGCCGGTCCCGTCAACAGGCCGCGGTAGGTCCAGGGCCCGGTGATGCTTGGCGCGGTCGAGTACGACACGTGTTCGGCGCCCTGCGTGGCTTTGTCCATCGACGCATAGCTTAAGTAATACAGCTTGCCACGCTTGTGCAGCCACGGGCCTTCCACGAAATGCGGCGGTGTGATTTCGCGGATCGGTCCGTCGATGTCGATCATGTTGGACTTGAGTTTCGCGATGTAGCAATTGCCATTGCCCCAGGCCAGCCAGCTGGTGCCGTCGTCATCGGTGAACACGGTGGGATCGATGTCTTCCCAGTTGTGCGGTCCCTTCGGCGTCATCTCGTCGGTGACAAGGGCCGAACCGCGCGCATCGACGAATGGGCCGGTCGGCTTGTCCGAGACCGCCACAGCGATGGCCATGCCGGGGTGCGTGTCATTGTGTGCGACGGCGGCGTAGAAGTAGAACTTGCCGTTCTTTTCGATCGCCTGGGACGCCCACGCATCCCCTTTGGCCCATTTGAAATCCTTCGCCTTCATGATCGGCGCATGTTCGGTCCATGTCTTCATGTCCCTGGTCGAATAGACCAGCCAGTCACGCATGGTGAACATTTCGTTGCCTTGCGCTTCGTCGTGGCCCACATACAAATAGAGCGTGTCGCCGACGACCAGCGGGGCGGGATCGGCGGTGAACTTGTCGCGGATGATCGGGTTCGCGCCGGCGGAATTGCCGGGCTTGAGCTGTGCGCATGCTGGAAGGGTAAGCGCGACCACGCATAACGATATCAAAGCCAGCCACTTTGGGCCGGTACTGGTTTTCAAGAAACTTATCATGCAGGTATCCATATTGGCCATGTGTCAAATATTCAAAAGCTAAATTGTTCGAGATCGCGGGGCTATCTTGCGCTCCACCATAAGTTACTGAATCTAAAGAACCGCGAACGGCGCCAGCTTGACCGCATCCTTTTGCGTGAAGGTACTATGCGCGTCCGCCGCTGTCAGCCATAGCGCGCTTCCTGTCGGGCGGGGTGGTCGATTGCATCCAGCCCGGTCGTGGTTTACAAAGGACCGCCGCGGCATCCTTGCGGCGCCGCGGCGGTCACTGACTTACCTTGATGCGTGTTGCTGATCAGTTGGAATACAGCATGCCGCGCCCCGCGCCGTCTGCAAATGCGCGATTTCGGACACGCCGGCGCCGCTTTGTTCAGTCAGCAGCCCAGCCACCCAGGACAAGGGTCGCCAGCGCTGGGGCCAAACATGACAAAAAAATACCGCCAGCAGCATGTCCGCAAGGAGCAGGACAATCAGCGCCAGCAGCGCTTTTGCCAGCCCATGCTCGGAGGTCGACTACCGCGACTGCCCAGGCCGCAGATGCGCAAGCGCGTCGAGGCGGCGCAGAAGTCCCAACGCGACCGCATCGCGCCAGCTGGCGGCCTATTTTGTCGACAGCACCAGCACGGTCACCGAATACGGCTCGAAGCGGTAGCTGAACTGCTTGCCGAGCCCGCTCGCCTTGCTAGTTACCGGCACCACCTTGCTCGGCTCGGCGATGGTGTTGGTGTCTTCCTTCTTCGCCGAGCTCAGTATGATCGCCTTGCCTTCGGCGGCCACCTTGCCGGCGCCGGCCAGGTCGACCTGCACCGTCTGCGCACTGCCGATCGCGTTGACGACCTTCAGGTAGATCTCGCCGCGCCGGTCCGATTTGGTCGCCGAGAAGAACATGGTCGGCACTTGCCAGGTCG
Organism: uncultured Oxalobacteraceae bacterium; assembly: GCA_965650445.1. Classification (GTDB taxonomy): domain Bacteria; phylum Pseudomonadota; class Gammaproteobacteria; order Burkholderiales; family Burkholderiaceae_D; genus Telluria_A. Next base: position 3,826 of record CBFGOU010000285.1, read on the forward strand.
GCGGCAGTACCTGCGGTGTATCCTTGTTGGCCGGCTGCTGCCAGGTCTGCGTACTGACCTTCTCCGCCTTCACCGGCAGCGACACGTTGCCCAGATAATTGCTGAACATCTTCTGCACGTGGTAGGACGGCGAGCCGTAGCTCGCTTGCACGTCGTAGCCGATCAGGTTCGATTTCCACTGCATGCCGCCCGGGTTCACGTTCACCAGCAGCGGCGCGTAGCAGGACATGTCGACGACGTCGGCATTGCGCTCCATGCCGGCCATGAAGGCGGCGTCGGCCAGCGCGGCGTGCAGGTTGGTGGTCGGCTCGCCCTCGCGCGCGGCCCACTCGCCGATGAACACTTTCGGTCCCTTGCGCTCGTAGCCGTCGTAGCGCGCCGCGTCGTTCATCATCTCCATCGGGCTGTAGTAGTAGTGCTCGTCGACCAGGTCGGGCACCCGGCTAGTCAGCTTCTGTTGCGAGCTAACCCAGTCCTTGCCGTTCACGGTGGAAATCAGCTTGAGCTGCGGGTACTTCGCCTTGATGGCGTCGTGGAACTGGGTGTAGCGGGCGTCGTAGGTCTTCTGCTTGTCGAAGCCGTCCTCATTGCCGATCTCGACGTAGCGCAGCCTGAACGGGGCCGGATGGCCATCCTTGGCGCGCTGCGCGCCCCACTTCGTGCTCACGTCCCCGGTGACGTATTCGATCTCGTCGAGCGCTTCCTGGACGAAGGTCTGCAGTTCCGGGCCGGCCGGAATGGTTTCGCCGTGCAGCGCGTAGCCGGCGAACACCGCCAGCACCGGCTCGGCATGCATGTCCTCGCACCACTCGAGAAACTCGAGCAGGCCCATGCCGTCGGACGAGCGGTAGCCCCAGGTGCCGCGATGGCCGGGACGCTGCTCGATCGGGCCGAGCGTTTCCTTCCACTTGAAGCGGGTCGCCACGGTCTCGCCTTCGAGGTAATTTCCGCCCGGGAAACGCAGGAAGGCCGGCTTCATGTCGACCATCTTTTGCATCAGGTCGGCGCGGTTGCCGTTCGGCCGGTCCTTGTAGGTCGGCGGGAACAGCGAGACCTGGTTGAACCACACGGTGCCCGGGTTTTCGGTGGCGATCACCAGGCGCGCGTCGGCGGTCGGCTTGACGTTGGCGGCGGTCGTCAGGGTGACGCTGTAGCGTTTCCATTCGCCGTTGATGCGGACGCCCTCGGCCTGCGCGTACACGGTCTTGCCGTCGGTGCCTTCGATGCTGACGGTCAGCGGCACGCCGCCGGCGCCGGCGGTCTTGGCGTAGAAGCTGGCGCGGTAGCGGGTGTTCGGCTTGACCGGAATGCCCCAGTAGCCGGCGTTGGCGATGCCGACCCGGCGGCCCTGCGCGGCGCGGGTGGCGTCGAGCCGCAGGCTGGTGGTCAGGGCGGTGGCGGCTACGGGAAAGCGCTGGTCGAGCGCGATCTCGGCGCTGCCGCCGGCGTCCTGCACCACCGACCAGTGCACGGGCTTCGTGCTGTCGTCCTTGAAGACGCGGTTGCGCACCAGCTCGGCGTACACGCCGCCATCGTAGGAAAAGTTGATTTCCTCAGTCATCAGGCCGTACAAGGTCGGGCTGACGGGAACGCCGGGCTTGGAGAGGTCGATCCTGACGGCGGTTTGCGCCATCGCCAGGGGCGCGATCAGGGCAGCCAGCGACAGCAGGCGGGGGGTGCGGAAGCGGCGTTGCGCGGCCGGCGTGGCGGCGCTGCGAGATGGGATGTTCGAGTTCATGGGGTGAGCGTGTAGTGGGGCTGCGCCTGCGGGGCGCTTTGGTTGTGATGTTCGCGCCATTTACGTCGCGAACGCGGTGACAAGAACGACAAGGCGAGGCGCTCGACAACATGGCGCCTGGCCCTGCCGCTCATGTCGATCAGTTACTGTAGAGCATACCCCGGCCGGTACCGGAGACGTAGATCCGTCCGTAGGTGTTCCAGTCGCCCGCCATCACGCCGCGAACGATGTAGCCGGGTCTTGATCGCCGGGGATGGTGTGATGTCGCATGAATGGTCTCCAACGGATTGCTCGCCATTCTGCGCACTCCTCGTGTGCGTCGCAATTGCCCAAATCGCCAATGCGCGGAGTCATTTTTCGACAGGCGAGGCCACCAATTTTTTTCAGGCGCCAGTCCGAGAGGCACCGGCAGCCGGCGATGATGCGGGACCTGGCGCCGCTTCAACGAGCCGTCGAGTTCGCAATTGTATTCAGGTTGTCGGGGATTTTGGCAATATCGCCGCCGCCGTGCATCGGGCACCATATTCATCTGCTGGTAAGACTTCGATAGATTTGAAGCCAGCCGATATCGTCAGCAAAGGAGACATCGCGATGGTCAGCAGTCAAGGGGGCGCCAAAGCGCCTATTCTTCCTGCGCGACGCGCAGCCGGCCGGCTTCCCGATGCCGCTGTTTGATTTTTTGATCGTATTCT
>CBFGOU010000286.1:0-6251 GCA_965650445.1 uncultured Oxalobacteraceae bacterium
GAGGTGGGGGATTTTGACCCGGCCAGGGGTGGGGGATTTTGCCCGGCCAACGGGGACCTTAGCGTCGTTTTTAATTCCGCGACTTCCCAGGATGCTATCGATGGAATAAGCGTCGAAAGACGTCGGAGTGTAATTGATCCCGATTGCAGCCTCCCGCCAAGTTGACAGAAGTACTGCCTGCTCGACCAAGTCTGGACTGTTGTACCAATCGGTCTTCGACTGGAAGAGCAACGACTTGGTTTCTCGCTGATAGCCTCTATCAAGCGTCAGCTCAAAAATTCCGTCAGCACCTAGGTATGCCTCGGTTGCGCCTTTACCTCGGCCGCGAAACTTAGTGTAGTCAATTGACCACTTCCATGCTCCCTTTATCTCGTCCTGCGTAACCTCGACTGTGTGTACGCCAGTCTTGAGGCAAGCGCCGAGTTGGCCTGTAAGTGCGTCCTCGTCCTCATTCGCTGACCAGAAACCTTGCACTGCACGATCCATCGCAACTGAAATGTGCTCCGAAATCGCTTCGAGGACCTGGTCGGGAATATACAGACGACGCGCCATAACGATGATTTACCTTGAGTCCCTAACGAAGAATGGAGCAAATGCTAACGTATTGAGCGGGGCTGGGGCCGAACCCGACATTCGCCTACTGGCTGGATCGCTTAGGTTCCAAGCAGATAGGTCTTCAGAATCTGGTCGTGTTCGGCTTTGAGCCGCATTCCTCACAATGGGTCAAGCTTTGCCATCAGCTCCTCTTGGTGGGGGAACCATAGGGTCCTACCATCTTCAGTTGGTCTGCGATTGCGAAGCTCGTACAACGTGGCCATATGTTGAGTAATTCCTTGAAATAGGAGATATAGGATTTCGTTGCCGGAAACCCCGGACAGCCTTTGAAGCTCCATACCACGCTCGGTTATCACAAACTCAAACTCCCCTGCTTTCACCTCCACATGCGGTGATCCATCCTGTTGAGGTGTAGTGTGAAACTTCTTGCAATAGGGCTCGACGTCAAGGGCATCAGCCATTAGAAGAAACTTATCCCCGAGAGTCTGTAAGTTCGTTATTTCCACCAGGGCGCATCGTTTCGTTAATGATCCAATCGCTTACGACTGCAACTTTGGCGTGCAAATGTTCGTGCTAGGTGAATTGCCAGCGCGCCGACTGCAGCAGGTTGACTATGCGCAAGACTTCTCGGACGCCCGCCCTTGGCAATTACAGACGTTCGTCAACGCTCAGCATATCGGGGACAGTTGCTCACACGACAAGCAGGAGTTTTATCAGGCCCTAAGCCTTGGACTTCTCCTGCTTGGGCTTGACCGGACGGCGCCCGCGCGGCTGCGCCTTCTTGCGAGCCGGCGCGGCCGGCTCCTCAACGACTTCCTCGATCACGGGTGCGGCATCGAGTTCCGGCTCCACCAGCGCCGGCGCTGGCTCGGGCGCTTCTTCGACGCTGGCCACTGCGATCTTCTTGGCGGTGCCCTTGCGGCTACCTCGCGGTGAACGACGCTTTTCCGATGGTGGAGCTTCCGCCTCGACTTCGGGCTGCGGCTCGACCAGCATTTCCTCTACCACCGGCTCTGGCTCAGGTTCAGCCAGTACTACCGCTTCCGCTTCCACCGGCGCGGCTTCCACCACCTCCTGGCGATTGCGTCCACCCCGTCCGCGCCGGCGCGGTTCCGGCTTGGACGGTTGCGCTTCCTCGGCGGCGGCAACTTCAGCGACGACTTCCGGCAGCTCCACCTGCTCGCTCACCGGCGCAGGCATAGCGGCCGGCTGCGCGGCACTGCGGTAAACATAGGCGCCGGATTTTTCATCCCGCCCGAATTCGAGCATACCGCGACTCTGCGCTTCCTCCAGCAAATTGCCGAAGGTGCGGAAGCCGTAGTAGGTCTCGTTGAAATCCGGACGGCGGCGCTTGAGCGTGTCCTTGAGCAGCGATGCCCAAATCTTGCCGCTGTCGCCGCGTTCGGACACCAGCGCGTCGAACATCTCGACCACCAGTTCGATCGCCTGCGCCTTGCGCGCTTCGGTCTCTTCCTTGCGGCGGCTGCCGTCGTCTGGCGAACGCTTGGCCGGCGGCTGGGTCTTGCGTTCGTCGCGCTTGGCGGCGGCGCGCTTGACCTCGCGTACCAGGTCGTCATAGAAGATGAATTCGTCGCAGTTGGCCACCAGCAGATCCGAGGTCGACTGCTTGACGCCCACGCCGATCACCTGCTTGGCGTTCTCGCGCAGCTTCGACACCAGCGGCGAAAAGTCTGAATCGCCACTGATGATCACGAAGGTGTTCACGTGCGACTTGGTGTAGCACAGGTCGAGCGCGTCGACCACCAGGCGGATGTCGGCCGAGTTCTTGCCGGACTGGCGCACGTGCGGGATTTCGATCAGTTCGAAGTTTGCTTCGTGCATGGTGGCCTTGAAGCCCTTGTAGCGGTCCCAGTCGCAGTAGGCTTTCTTGACCACGATGCTGCCCTTGAGCAGAAGGCGTTCGAGCACCGGCTTGATGTCGAATTTTTCGTAATTCGCATCGCGCACGCCCAGTGCGACGTTCTCGAAGTCGCAGAACACCGCCATGCTGATATTGTCTGAGGATGAAGCCATATATATGTTGTTCTCTAATGGATAAAGGCACAAAGCCAGCGGGGATTATACGCAAAGCATGGTATCAGGGCGCCACGCGCGGTTCCACCTTGGCGTGTTCGATAAACCGGTTGGCGTCCTCGTCGAGCAGCAAGCCCTGGTCGCGCAGCTCGCGCGCCACCAGCGCCACCGACTTGGCATACTCCAGCCGCGAGCTGTAGCGCTGGGAAATGGCGCGGCGCGGGTCGCCCGCGCGGGGGTTCGCCGGCAGCGGCACCGACATGCCGTTCAGGCCGCACAGCTGGTTTTCGGCAAAGCCACGGCGGCGCAGATTCCAGCCCGCGTGGGTGACCAGCGGCACGGCCACGTCGGGCAGACGGATGCCGGCGATGTCGTGCCCGTCGGCGTCGGCCATCGGCACCAGCACCTGGTAGCGGCGCGCGCCGTTCACCGCACCGGGAAGGCTGCTGTAATCGACCACGGCCAGCTCATTGATCACTTCCGGATAATCGATGCCGATGGCGTGCAGATCGGGAAAGCCGACCGCGTCGCGCTGCGGCGCCACCAGCATGGTGTCGGCCAGGCGCGGATAGCGGCTCGGCGGCGGCGCGATGCCTTCGCGCGACCATTCCACCAGCCGTTCAAGCAGCGCGCGCACGGCCGGACCCTGCTGGGCCGGATTGTTCTGCACCTTGCACACGCCGACGGTGGGCCTGCGCGCGCTCATGTGCTGGGTCGAGGACAGCAGATAGGCGCGCACGTTGTCCGGCAAGGCGATGTCGTGCCCGGCGCCGTCGGTGACCACCAGCGAGGCGCGTCCCTGCCAGAATTCCAGGCTGCTGTCGACGTGCATCAGCTGCGGGCAGGTTCGGGTGGCGGCGCAGCGCGCGAAGATGCCGTCGGTGCGTCCGCTGATCGGATCGGTGGTCACCGCGTAGCTGAACGGGAACTGGTCGCCGTAGGTGATGTGGTCGATGTGCTGGGTCGAGTAGCGCCCCGGCTGGGAAAAGCGCACGTTCACAAAGCTCTTGCGGCTGCCGGCGATGAGCGGCATGGCGCCGTCGAACACCTTGCCGCCGTGCGGGTCGGCGTTAAAGCCTTGCCAGATCAGGTCGCGCAGGAAGCGGCCCGACTGCGACACCCCTACCGCCAGAGTCACCTCGGGGGCGATGTCGGCCAGCGGGTTGGGCTGGCCGGCGGCATCAAGCGTGCCGCGCTTCAGATAGCTGGTCACGTCGCGCAGGGCCGCCATGCCCAGTCCCATCAGGCGCGGGTCGCGCGCCACGTATTCGAAGCGGTAGATGGCGCCGGCATCGTAGCCGGTCGGACGGGTGATCTCGACCTCGCTGGCACTGACATAGCGCCAGCTGGTCGGCGGCACCACCTCCTGGGCCGAGGCGTTATTGGCACGCACGGTCAGCACGGCCCCGGCCTGCGCCATCGAGGCGGCGGGATAGGCCAGGGTTATCAGGCCGGTCGGCTTGACGTCGTCGAACACGGTTTCTTCGGCGCTGGGGCCGGTGATCGGCTTGCCCTTGTCCTGCAGCAGCGGGAAGCTGGTGCCGACCCGCTTGCCGTCGCGCTGCAGGGCGATGTCGCCCTGCCAGCCCACCCACACCAGGGTATGCCCGCGCCGCATCAGGTAAGCGTTGCCGGCATCGGCGCGCGTCTCCAGGCTGTCGCCGCCTTCATTGGCCATGACCGGGAACAGCTTGCCGCCGCGATTGGGCACATCGAGCAGCAGCACGCGCGAGGCCTTGGCGGCATTGGTCGGGCGGGCGATCACCACATCGGTCTGATAATCGATCCAGCCATCGCTGGCCGGCGCCAGGCCGATGTCGGCGATCTGGCGGTTGGCCGGATCGCGCGCGTCGATGCGCATGTGCGCAACCGCGACGATGGTCTCGTAGGTCCCGGTGTCGCCGAAGGTGGCGCCGCCGAAGGCCGGCGTGCGGCTGATGATGTCGAGCCGCTGCAGCTGCGCGGCGGCAGGCGCGCCCGCGTGCGGCCCGGCGCAGCCGGCCAGCGCCAGCGCGGCACCGGCACAGGCCAGTGTTTGCAGTATTTTCAAGTCTCGTCTCCCGTCATGCACGAGACGATAGCACGACTGGCCCGATCTACTTTCCCATGACGACGCCGGCGGCGCCGACCGTCATCTTGCGCCCGCCCGCCACGATGCTGGCACGGTCGCCGTCGATCTCGATGCGCGGCGCCGCGCCCGCACAGTCAACCCGCAGTACCGACACGAACAAGGCTTCGCCGGCCGGCTGCTGGAAGGCGATCCGGCTCCAGTGGTGCGGACCTGCACTCTTGGCCGGCGGCGGCGTGTAGCCGTCGCTACCCTTCATTCCCAGCTCGCCGGAGGCCTGCACGGTGCCGCACATGCCCACGCTGCCGGCCGCCACTTTGAACGCATCGGCTGTGCCGGATGGCGCGGCGGCCGTGTGCAGGTTCCATTCCCAGCTGCGCGGCTGCGCGCTGCGCAGCTGGTCGACCACCACCAGCGTGGACGGGCGGATGAACACCAGCGTGCGGCGCGCCTGCGACAGGTCGCCGCCATAGGCCGCGCGCGCGTCGCCCACCACCATGTCGTAGGCGGGCGAGGTGGAGAATTTGACGATCCGGCCGTCGTGTTCGCGGTCGCCAAGCCCCGTCGGGCCCAGGCTTTGCCCGACACCGCCGTCGTAGGTGATGGCGTTGTGGGCGCGGGTCTGCTTGTACCAGTTGCGCCAGTGGGGCGAGCCATAGCTGTCGTAGACACCGCTGTCCATGGCCAGCACCTTGCCTTCGGCGTACAGGACGAAGCTGTTCTGGTCCGCGTGCGAATGGTTGAGCGAGCCGTATGGACTGCTCTTGAACAGCACCGACACGCGATCGCGATCGGCCAGCGAGCTATGCATGGCGGCCACGCCGACCGAAGGAAAGCTGGCGCCATTGGGAATGCCTTTCAGGCTCACGCTGCCGCGGTACTCGCGCGGGCTGAGCAGAATCTGCAGTCGCGCGAAGTCTTCGCCCTTGAGCTGGCGCGCGTACCAGCGCGACAGCGGCGTGGCCGAGCGGAAGGCGATGGCCTTGCCCAGACGCGCCCATTCCTCGCCGCGATCGACCTCGGCACCGTCGCCGAAGGCGCCGGCCGGGGTCCCCGGCGGCAGCGTGTAGGCGACGTAGCGCGCCAGCGCGGCCAGCCACGGCTTTTTGTAGATCGGCACCCCGAGCACGCGTTCGATCAGGTCCCAGGCCAGCAGCGATTCGCCGGCGTCCCACAGCGCGTAGCTCGAGCCGTTGGCGAAGCCGCCGTCCTTGCCGCCCCACGGACTGAGCGCGCCCACATAGGCCGGCAGCGCCTTGACCAGCAGGCCGCGCGTATCGGGCATGTCGCCGCGCACGATCAGCAAGGCCCCTACCAGCTTGCCCATGGCGTTAAAGGCGATGCCGTTGTCGGGATGCTGGCGCAGCGTGGCCGGGGTCTGCGCCAGGCCGGCATTGGCGCATGCGACGATAACGTCGCCCACCATGTCGCGCTCTTCCCGGCTCATGGCGGGATAGGCGAAATCGTAGGCCAGCGCGAAGTACCAGACGTAGTCGCGCGTTTCGGCCACGTCGCCGGCGCAGTGGCGGCGTAAAACCTTGGGTCCGAACAGCTGCATGCCGGCCCGCATCTCGCCCAGGAACCAGTCGTCGCG
>CBFGOU010000287.1:0-6249 GCA_965650445.1 uncultured Oxalobacteraceae bacterium
CGTCATGGTGGCTGCCCACCCAGCCGTGCAGCAGCAGGGCCGATTCCACGTCCGCCAGGCTGGCGCGCGGCACCAGGATGTCGACGTCGGAAAACAGGCGCCCGCGCGCGGCCGGCAGCCGCGCGGCCGTGTAGGCGGCGCCTTTCAACAGGATCGGCGCCAGCGCCAGCGCCTGCAAGGCCTGGACGATCTGGGCGATTTCCCAATCGACCGCCTGGGCATGGCGCGCCGCCTGGCGAGCGGCCCAGACGAGATGGGCGCGTACCTGCGCCGGCAGCGCGTCCAGCACACCGTGTTCGGCGGCCAGCGCGTGCAGGCTGGCGCTCAGGTTGGCGGCCAGCGCCTGACGCAGCACCAGTTGCCATTCGGCCAGATCGAGTTCGGCCATGCGGCCGGGGCCGCGCAGCACTTGCAGCAGCAGTGGCAGTTTGCTCATGCGGCTGGCCGCGGCAAGGCGTCGAACACGGCGATCGCATCGTCCAGCGCGCTGTAGCTGAACTGGTAGTGCGCGCACGACTCCACCAGCGCGGCCATGGCCGCGAAGCCGTCCGCGCCCAGCAGGTTGTAGTTAAAGCTGTTTTGCGCCAGTTGCATGAAGGCGCGCGCGCGTGCCAGCGGCGTCAGGGAGGGCGCCGCGCCGGCCTGGTACTGGGGGAAGATCACCCAGGCCGGGCGGGCGCACTGGCCGGCCCGCGCCACGCTGGCGGCCGGTGCGCGCATGTGCGCCACCGTGCCCTTGGTGGTTTCCGCCACGGCCGGACTGAACACGGCAGCCGGAGCGTAGCGCTGGATGATCCCGATCGAGGCGTTTTTCAGGCTGACCGGACGCGGCAGCGGCTGCAGCAAGCCGTCGTGCAGGCCGACCATGGCCAGTTCGTCGGACAGCAGGCGCCAGCCGCGGTTGACCAGCGCCGCGCACAAGGTGCTCTTGCCCGAGCCGGGCGGGGCCGGAAGGATCGCCGCGCAACCGTCCTTTTCGACCACGGCGGCGTGGATGATCAGCCAGGCGTGGGCGCGGCTGGAGACGCACCAGTTGAACACCCATTCGAACATCGGGAAGGCGTGGCTGCGCGGCAATGCCTGGAAAGGCGTGCTGCCGTCATGGTCGAAATGCACCTGCGGACGCAGCCAGCGGCGCAGGCCGCCGGAGGGTTTCATGTGGATGTGGAAATCGGCGAAGCTGCCGGGCTCCTGCAAAGGGTAATCCCCGTACAGCAGGCCGATGCCTTCGGCGACCTGGGCAATCGGCGAGCGCACGCACGCCACGAACGGTCCGGTCTGGAGCAGGAGACCGTCGCCGCGCAGCCTCGCCGCCAGCGCGGCCGGCGTCAGCGCGCCCACCGTCAGCATGGGCGGCCCTCGATCAGGCTGAGCTTTTGCAGCTGGTCCAGCAGCGCGCCCACCTCGGCAAGCAGGTCGTCATCGGCCGGCAGGCCGGCCGCCTCGCCCAGCAAGCGCGCCAGCGCGGCGGTGTCGGCCGGGGCAAGCCGCAGCGCTTCGAGCAGGGCGCCGCTGCCGGCGCCCAGCAGGTGGGTGTCGCCGGACAGGTCGTTATACAGTACGTATTCGTGGTCCCAGCGGCGCAGGCGCAATGCCTGGCCCGGTACGATCGACCATTGCATAGGCGGTGGCGCGCAGGCCTTAGCTGGAGACGCTCTGCAGATAGAGCAGGATGTCGGCGGTATTCCAGGGCTTGGCGCCGGCCGCCGGGACGAAGCTTCCGTTCCTGCGCCACTCGTTCCACATGCTGGCCAGCCGCTCCGTGGTCAGGAAGGAAATCCTGCCCGAGACGACGTTCAGATAGGTGGCCATCATATACATGCCCATGCTGCTGTGCAGCGTGGATGCCAGCACGTCGACGCACTTGATCGAGCCAAAACCCTGCATGCCCCGCACATCGAAATAGTCCCTGAAGTAGTTGTTGCGGCTCACGCCACAGCCACTCCAGTACGACTGGCAGGCCCAATATTCAGGGCTGCACCCCTGGCACGTCTGGCCCACCGGGGCCTTGCTGACCAGATTGCCCGACAAGGCGGCGGACGGCGCGCGGCACACCGTCGTCGCCATCGCGCTTTGGCTGGCCAGGGTCATGACGACGCCGGAAGCGCCCAGGCGCGCCAGGCGGCGGCGCGCTGCGCCCGCCGGGGCCAGCACTTCGGTGGCTGCGCCAGGCTGGCCGTCTTGGTTTTCAGTTGTCATTAATCCACACCTTCGATGGTTAGCCCAGCGGCAGACGACGTGCCGTGGGCGCGTCTCCACAACTTTTTAGCAAGAAACATTCCTGCCGTGAGGCATCACCGAAAAACGGTGCAAAATCAAAGACTTGGAACATCCCGATCCAGGCCGGGGAGTATATCCAGTAGGAATTTTCTCAAACCTGTAAGAAAGATCGACAGCAGTTAAAAGAAGCTTTCCGGTATCACCAGCACGTCGCCCGGACGCATGCTGACGTTGGCCGAAATGTCGCCATCCTTGATCAGATCATTCAGGCGCACCGGCATTTTCTGCAGCTTGCCGTCGACGTTGCGGATGATGCTGGCCTTGTTACCGGAAGCAAATTCGGTCACGCCGCCGACGGCGATCAGCACGTCCATCAGCGACATGTCGGTGCGGTAAGGCAGCGCCTGCGGACGGGCGGCCTGGCCGATCACGCGGATCTGCTCGCTGTAGGTGCCGACGAAATTGGTCACCACCACGGTCACGACCGGTTGCTGAATAAATTTCGCCAGCGATTTTTCGATGTCGCGCGCCAGTTGCGACGGGGTCTTGCCGGCGGCCGGCAAGTCTTCCACCAGCGGAGTGGTGATCTTGCCATCCGGACGCACCGGCACCGACATCGACACTTCCGGATTGCGCCACACAATGATATTGACGCCGTCGCCAGGGCCGATCAGGTATTCGGTGGCGGGCGAAGCCATGTTCGGCGACGCCGTCACCGGCGCGGACGCGCAGCCGCCCAGCACCAGGCCAGACACGATGACCGCCAGAGCGGCCAGTCCACGCAAAATATTGGTTTTATGTAAAGCGTTCACGGAGACTCCTGTGTGGTTCCGGCAACCGCCGCTTGGCCGGGCCGCCGGACTAGTTTGTTATCGCTGGGAAAATTTGATTTCTGCGCGTAAATGCAAAAGTGCTTCTTATTGTAAACGAAAGCACAAGCCGGATGCACAGGCAGGCAGCGGATTATTTCGCCCGCTGGGGCGCTCGCTGTAGCAATTCGCGCACATATTGCACCGGCACGGCGTAGGTGATGCCGCTCGGATTGGTAATCGCGCTTTCCTTGAGGCCTTTGACGAACACCATATTAATCACCCCCTGCACCACGCCGGTGGCCGGATCGTAGACCGGGCTGCCGCTGTTGCCGGGATAGGCGGTCGCATCGAGCTGGTAAATCTGGAAGGGTGCGCGATTGAGTTGCCCGATCGCACTGGCGGTGAGCTTGCGCGCGCTCAGCGACGGCAGCACGATCGGGGTAATGGCCGCCAGCAAGCCGCGATGGGTGGCGGCATTCAAGCCCAAGGTCATACCGAGTGGAAAGCCGGTAAACGCCACTTCGTCGCCTTCGCGCACGCCGCCCGGCTCGCCCAGCTGCAGCACCGGCATGGGCCGGCCGGACAGGCGCAAGTGGGCCAGGTCATGCTCGCGGTCGATTCCGGCCAGCACGGCCGGGCGAAACGCCAGCTGGTCGCCCTGGCCGGTGACGATGCCCATCGCCTCCACGGCGGTGGCGTCGACCAGGTCCGGCACCACGTGGGCATTGGTAATGACCGACAAGCCATCGCCCACCACGAAGCCGGTACCGGAAAATACGATGGCCGGACTGCGGGTTTTTTGATAGGTGCCGACCCCGACCACCGCCGGCTTGACCGCGGCCACGGTGCGCGCCAGCTCGGCGCCATGGGCCTGCGGCAGGCCGCCCAGCGCCAGGCCCAGCAGCAGCGACAGCGAAGCAACGCAGCTTTGTGTTTTTTGCATTATCGATAGCGTTTTCTGGCTGACAACCCTACAATAGCGGCGACGCCGGGCAAGGCTGGGCGTCCGCCGACGGCAAGACTGGCGTTGCAATCCTGCCATCAGAGTGCCAACGGTAAAGTTGTATAATACACACACCGCCCGTGCAGGGCGGCATGTGACCGGTGCGTGGCACCCATTCTACAGTGTTGTTTCCACCAAGCTCCTACCTCGCCCCTTTCCTGCGCTTTTCCAAAATGCAATTGCAATTGCTCCCAGCACAAGCGATGATAGGCGAAGATTTCATTTCGATGGACGGGGCGCGCGCGTCCCTACCGCACAACATGGCGAGAATGACCAGATGGCCGAATTAACAACCTTGATTATCACTTTCCTCAAAGCCCTCGGCAAATACCGCTGGTATGCCGTGGTGGTATCGTGGACGGTCGCCCTGATCGGCTGGGCGGTGGTGTATGCGCGGCCCAACGATTACCAGGCCTCGGCACGGGTGTACGTCGATACCCAGAGCCTGCTCAAGCCGCTGATGGCCGGCATGACCACCCTGCCCAATATCGAGCAGCAGGTGGCCTTCATGCGCCGCAGCCTGATCAGCCGGCCCAACATCGAGAAAGTGATGCGCGCGGTGGACCTGGACGTGCGCTCCGGCACGGTCAAGGAACACGAAGCCAAGGTCGACCAGATGATTGCCGCCATCAAGATCATCGGCACCGAACGCGACGACATCTACACCATCACCTATAACAATCCCGACCCCAAACTGGGCAAGGATGTGGTGCAGTCGCTGCTGCAACTGTTCGTCGAAGGCAGCGTGGGCGGCAAGAAGGGCGACTCGGAAAAAGCCGTCCAGTTCATCGATGAACAGATCAAGGTGTACGAGGAAAAGCTGAGCGCGGCGGAAAATGCGCTGAAAGACTTTAAACTCAAGCACATGTCGCTGCTGCCGCGTGCCGGCGCCGATTACACCGGCAAGCTGACCGACGTCAACGACCAGCTCAATCAGGCGCGCCTGGAACTGGCCGAAGCCGAGCAGGCCCGCAACGCCATCCGCCGCCAGATGGGCCTGTCCGCCGAGGCCGGCACCGCCAGCGCCAAGCCGATCGAAGTGCCGGCGGTGGTCGATCCCGACCTCGAATCGCGCCTGCAGGCAGTCAACAAGAACCTCGACCAGCTGCGCATGCAATTTACCGAAGCGCACCCGGACATCGTGGCCGCCAAGCGCCTGCAAGCCCAGCTGGAAGAAAAGCGCCGCGAAGCGGTCCGCAACTACAAGCCGAGCGCCGACCCGGGCGCCGGCTACAGCCCGATGCTGCAACAGATGAGCGTGGCGCTGTCGACCGCCGAAGCGCGCGTGGCCTCGCTGCGCGCCCGCGTCAGCGAATTCTCCATGCGCGCCGCGCGCCTGCAGTCGCAAAGCACCGCCGCGCCGGACGTCGAAGCCCAGCTGGCCCAGCTCAACCGCGACTATGCGGTCAACAACGCCAACTACCAGAAGCTGGTCGAGCGGCGCGAATCGGCCAAGCTGTCGGGCGACCTGTCCTCCAACACCGACATGATGAGCTTCCGCGTGATCGATCCGCCGCTCGCCCCGACCAAGCCCGTCGGTCCCAACCGACCGCTGCTGATGTCGGCGGTGTTCGCCCTGGCGCTGGGGGCCGGCCTGGGCGTGGCGCTGCTGATGAGCCAAGTGCGCCCGACCTTCCTCAGCCAGGCCTCGCTGCGCGAAATTACCAACCTGCCTATCCTGGGCAGCATCGGCATGAACTGGACCGACGCGCAAAAGGCGCGCCACAAGAAGAAGCGCTATGCGCTGTGGGCCTCCGTGCTGTCCCTGATCGGCGCGTATGCGGCCGTCATGGGCGCCATTCTGTTTAAAGCTTCGGCTTAAGGTCAGGGGAATATCGTGAGCATTATTGAAAAGGCAGCCCAGCGCATCGACCAGCAGCGCGCCAGCCCCGCCCCGGCGGCGCCGGCCCCGGCCGAGGCGATCGATCAAGCCGCCGCGCCGGCTCCTGCGGCAGCGCCAGCGGCGCCCGGCCAGTCCGAACCGCCCCGCAAAGCCAGCGGCAAATCCAGTGGCCAGCGCATCGAAATCGACCTGGAGCGCATGCGCCAGAATGGCATGGTCACCGCGGCCAGCGGCCGCACGCCCCTGCTGGAAGACTTCCGCATCATCAAGCGGCCGCTGCTTAAACGCGCCTTTGCCGAACCGACGCCGGGCGACAAGCCGGGCAACCTGATCATGGTGACCAGCTCGCTGCCGGGCGAAGGCAAGACCTA
>CBFGOU010000288.1:0-6249 GCA_965650445.1 uncultured Oxalobacteraceae bacterium
TCGCAGCGCATGTTCAACAAGGAGAAGGGCGTGTACATGCACGGCTGGGTGCAGGGCATGGATCAGCATCCCGAATTCCGCTGGGCGCGTGCGAATGGCTGGGCGGTGATGACGCTGGTCGAAATTCTCGACGTGCTGCCGAAAGACCATCCTGGCTATCCGGCCGTGCTGGAACAGCTGCGCGCGCACGTGAAGGGCCTGGTGTCGTACCAGGACGGCACCGGTTTCTGGCACCAGCTGCTGGACCGCCCTGACAGCTTCCTCGAAACATCCGCCACCGCGATTTACGCCTATGCGATGGCGCGCGCAATGAACCAGGGCTATATCGACAAGCTGGCCTATTCCCCGGCCACCATGCTGGCCTGGAATGCGGTGTCGACCAAGGTGAATGCCAAGGGCATGGTGGAAGGCACCTGCGTCGGTACCGGCATGGGCTTCGATCCGGCGTTCTATTACTACCGTCCCGTCAATGTCTATGCCGCGCATGGTTACGGTCCGGTGCTGCTGGCCGGCGCGGAAATGATCACGCTGCTGAAGAACAATAAGTACAAGATCGACGATAGTTCCTTGCAGCTGCAAGTGGCGAAATAAGCCGGCGCCTGCGCGGGGTTTGCGTAGAACGCAGCACCCCGCGCCTACGCTCGGCTCGCCTGAAGATTTGTCAAGTCACCCTCCCGGTCGCTTACCTACGATGGACTTCAAGCGCTGGTCGCCGTGCATTTTCGGTCCAAGCGCTTCCTCGTTCTAGGGAAACGATAACTGGAGGAATCTAACATGTCGAACGATCGAAACTGTCAGGGTGACCAGGCGTGTGGCGCTCGCCACACCGAGTTCCAATATGCGGTGAAAGTTGTTTGTGGTGCGGTCGATTGTTGTGATGGCGGCGGCAGCGATGGTGCTACACCGGTGGCTCCCGGCCGTTACTGGACCGCCATCAACATCCACAACCCCGAAAAGTGTCGCGACGCGCAGTTCAGGTGGAAAGTTGCGATCGCCGAGCCGATCGACAGCGAGCGCAGCCCCCTGATCACCGGGTTTCGCGCGCTGGTACTTGGTCCGGATGCGGCGCTTGAAATCGACTGCGATCACATCGTCAGGACACTCCCGGTAGGAACGGGCGGCTTCGTCAAGGGCTATGTCGTGATCGAAAGTGATGTCGAGCTGGACGTGGTCGCTGTCTACTCGGGAACACAGGGCAGCAATGCGGGCGTCAGCAGCTTCCACACGGAACGTGTACCTCCACGTTGTGTTCCCGTCTGCGAGGATCTGATCCTGCCACTTCATACAGGGATCGCAGATTGGCAAACGGTAGCGCCAACCCCAGGCACGCTCGGGCCTGTTGCGCTCGTTAATGGGCCTATGCCGCCCTGGGTTGCTCCCCCGGACGGGGCTGCCTGGGTCAGTCAGGAAAGCACCGATGGTTACGGCGCTGATTTTGGAGTTCGCTACTATGAGCTGTGTTTCAGCTTATGTTCCGGGTTTACCCGTCCCGAACCATTTCTAATTGAAATGGCGGTGGATGATGAAGCAACGGTGTATCTGAATGATTCTCCGCCCATTGCGACTATCCCCGGTCCGGGATTTATCGCGCTGCATACCTTCACTGTCGATCCGGTTTACCTGAAGGCTGGGCGCAACTGTTTGCGCGTTGAGGCTGAGAACAGTGGCGGAGGGCCCACTGGCTTCGTCCTGGCCGGCACGCTTCGTGCGAGCCGCGGCAAATGCCCATGAAATCCCGGATGCGTCAGAGTAGCAGGCGGCCCGGTCATCGCTGACCGGGCCGTGCCATTTCTTACTTCAGTACCGCGGGCAGCAGTGCTTCGATTTCCTGCGCCCAGGTTTGATAGCCTGCGGCCGACAGGTGCAGCCTGTCGCGGCTTAGCCCTTTCCAGTTGTCGCCCTCGGGCGTGAACTTCGCCGCCAGGTCCAGATAAAAGACTGCCTTTTGGTCCGCCATCGGTTTGAGCAGGACGTTCGTCGCCGCCATCTTTTCCGTGGCGCGGGCATTCGGCAGAATGCTCGTCAGGATGACCTTAATGCCCGGGAACTTCTTCTGGGTGGCGCCGACCACCGCTTTTACGCCGGCCGCGATATCTTCCGGCGTATCGTTGAAGTTGTTGGTCCCGATCAGAATCACCGCCGCTTTCGGCTTTATGAACGACAGGTCGATGTTTTCCAGCCGCCATAGAGTGTGGTGGGTGGCGTCCGATCCGAGGCCGAAATCGAAGCCGCGTTCTTCAAAATGCTGCTTCCACACCGGATTGCCCGGGCCCCAGCGCCATTGTTCGGTAATCGAGTCGCCGATAAAAATCAGGTCCACCGGTTTGCCGCGCTTGAGCGCGACATAATCGCCGAAATAGGTCTGATAATTGATGCGCGGGGCGTAATTGCGGTCGCTCGCTACCGTGGTCGGCGCCTCAGACGTGGCGCTCGCCGCCACGCTGAACGCGGCCAGCAGTGCCAACAGCAGTGGCTTCACGGTTGCGATCCTTCCTTGGCGCGCAGGGTGGTGGCCAGGCTTTTTGGAATGGCGATCGCGGTGCCGTGGCGCATGCGCACCGGCGTGCCTTCGTCGGGGAAGTGCATTTTGTCCGTGACGTCTTCCCAGTTCACCATGTCGCGCGAGCGCAGTGCGCCATAGTGCTTGGTCGCGTAGGCGTCGTAGTAGAGGATGGTGTCGGCGCCTGCCTGCACGGCGGTCGGTCCTTCCACCCACATGCCCGGCTTGGTGATCGGCGCCGACAGGGGGCCGAAGGGGCCGCTCAAGCTCGTCGCCGCCGCCACCTGCAGGTATTTTTTCGGCGGGAAGCGCGTTTCGTCCTTGACCAGTAGGTAGTCGCGCCTGTTGGAACGCACGAAGGTGGCGTCGATGACGCTGAAGCCGGGATCGTAGAACAGTGCCGTCGGCGTGAAGCTGACGAAGTCGCGCGTGGTGGTGGCGTAGATGCGGTGGTTGTATTTCTCTTCGGACGAGCCTTCGGTCTGCTTGAATTTACCCGGCACGGTGGACGACCAGAAGATCAGGTACTCGCCCTTGGCCTGGTCATAGACGATCTCCGGCGCCCACGCATTGAGCACGCCCGGCTCGTGCGCCATCACCGGAATGGACTTCTGCCCCGACCAGTTGACCAGGTCCTTGGACCAGGCGTAGCCGATGTTGTTTTCGTTCCAGCCGGAGGTCCAGACCATGTGGTAGGTGCCGTCCGGACCGCGCACGATGCAGGGGTCGCGCATGAGTTTGGAGTTGCCCACGGTGGGCGTGAGGTAGCTGCGCCCGCCGCCCAGCTTCTCCCAGCGGTAGCCGTCGTCGCTGACGGCCAGGTGCAGGCCGTCTTCGCCGTTCTTGGTGAAGTAGGTGAACACGTAGGCCTGGCCTTCAGGCGCGGCCGGGGTCGATGCGCATCCGCCCAGCAGGGCGGCAATCGCGAGAGTACAGGTAAAACGAATCATCGGTTGGTCTCGTCGCCAAGCGGTCGCTCGGCGTTGTAAGTAAGACTGCGCGGCACCGTAAACGATGCCAGCGGGTCGGGTTTGGTCGGATCGAATCCGCTGAAGTCGTCGGCCAGCCAGGCAGCTACCGGCAGCTTGGCCTGGCGCAGCGCGCTGGCGACGATCTTGGCGAGTTCGTAGGCACCGTAACTGTTATGGTGGGTGTTGTCAATCTTGCCCGGGGCCGGCTCGGCGAAGGCGGCGCGCGATCCTTCCGGTCCGAGCGCTTCGTACAGCAGCTTGGATTGGGCGTTCAGGTCGATGAACGGGACTTTCAATTCACTGGCGACCTGGCGCGCGGCCTCGGCATAGTCGATCAGCGAGGGGACGACTTTGCCTTGCGGGTCGAAGTTGCGCCGCTCCATCGAGGAGACCACCACGGGCGTGCCGCCGCGCGCCAATACGACCTCGACGTGGGTCTTGAGCTCGGCCTTGTAGGTGGTGAACGGCCCACCTTTATTTTCCCGGATCTGCTTCTGGTCGTTGTGGCCGAACTGGATCAGCACGACGTCGCCCGGCTTCATCGACGCCAGTATCTTGTCGAGGCGGCGCCGGGCGATCGAGTCGCGCAGGGTCTCGCCCGATTCGGCGTGGTTGGCCACGGCCACGCCGGCCTTGAAGAAGCGCGGCAGCATCTGGCCCCAGCTGGCGTAAGGCTCGCCGGGCTGGTCGCACACGGTGGAGTCGCCGATCAGGAAAATGGTCGGGGTATCGGCCGCGGCGATGTCGACCGCTTTGACGGCAGCGTGGTCGCCGCTTACTTCGAGCGTCAGGCGCCGGTCCCAGGCCCAGGCTTCCTGGACCGTTTCGCGCGGCACCTTGAGGTTGACGACGCCTGCGGCAATCGGCCCGGTGGCGGGGATGGCAGGCGTGCGCACATTGACGGTGAACGTGCGCTTGACGGTTTCACCGGCCTTGGTGCCGACGCTTTCGAGCATCAGGCGGCGTAGTTCGGCCTTGACCGTGGTGGTGGCCGCGGCCTTGTCGTCGCCGAAGGTGACGGTAACGTTGTAGTTGCCTTCAGGGAGGTCGACCGTCGTGTAGCCCGGTTTCAAGGGGCCGAGCGTGGCCTTGAAGGGGGCGGCGGCCGCCGGTAAGGCCAGGGCGAGGGAGCAGGCAAGCAGTCGCAGTTTCATGGGATGGGGCTCTATGTTTACAGGTATTGGCCGATCATGGCCAGGTTCTGGATCGCGGCCAAGCCCCATTGGGCGGTGTCGTTGGTGCTGACGCCGGGCAGTTCGTCGACCGGATTGAGCGCGTCCGGTCCCTTGACGCGGACCAGCCGGGTCGGCAGGCGCTTGCTGTTCCCTTCGCTGAATTCTTCCCATGGGCGCCTGGCCAATGCCGCTTCGCCCCGCTTGCAGGCCGCGTAGGCGGTCAGGCGCGAGTGGCCGACGGTGAGCGCACCGCTGCCCTTGTGCGGTGCGCCCAGTGCCTTGATCTGGACGGCCACATTGGCGTTGTACAGGTCGCAGTACTGCAGCCAGGCGCGCTCGAAGGCCTTGTCGCCGGTGAGGGCGATCAGCTCGTCGAAGATTTCGACCGCGCCGAACACCGCATTCAGGTGGCTGGCCGAGACGGCGTTGCCGATCATGTTGTGCATGTGGCCGGTGTCCGGCTCGTAACCGGTGCGGTTGGCGCTGAAGAAGCCGTGCGGCATGGCGGCCAGGTCTTTCATCCCACGCAGCAGCTTGTCGCGGTAACGCATGTCGCCGCCGCGCTCCCATTCGGCCAGCCAGTTGGCGGCCAGCGAGCTCCAGTCGGTGCCGAAGCTGATGCGCGCGGGGTACGGCCCTTTGGGCGGCGCCTTGGCGATCTTGCGCACCGGGTCCACGGCGTCGAGCTTGTAGTCGGCGTCGAGCAGTTCGCGCATGA
The DNA here is from genome assembly GCA_965650445.1 of uncultured Oxalobacteraceae bacterium. GTDB lineage: Bacteria > Pseudomonadota > Gammaproteobacteria > Burkholderiales > Burkholderiaceae_D > Telluria_A. The sequence continues at coordinate 5,365 of CBFGOU010000288.1, forward strand.
TGTCGCCGATGCGCTCGTCGCCCGTCAGGTAGTAGTAGTGGCGCCGGTACACCGCGGTGCTGATGCGCGCCTGCTTGGCGCTGCAGCCCCAGTGCTGCACATTGTGGCGCGAGCCCAGGCCGGCGAAGCGCCCCAGGTGGTAGGTGTCGACTTCGCTGGTGTGGCGCACCATCGCTTCAGCCATGCGGAAGATGTCGGCGCGGCCGGTGCGCAGGAAGGAGAACCACAGCCACAGGTCGGGCGAGAGTTCGGAGTTGTCCCAGGCGAAGCCGCCGACGTCGTAGCGCCATTCGTGGCGGTCGGTGTCGTAGGTGTGGCGGATGTCGCCGTAGTCCCAGAAGCCGTACCAGTGGCGCTGTTCGATCTGGCCCTTGTAGAACGCGAAGCGCAGGTCGAGATGGTCTTCGATCGCGGCTTTGGCCGGGACGCTGCGGTCCGGCAGGCTCCACAAGGTGCCGAATACCTGGGTGGACAGGTAGCGGGCCGGGTCGGCCACCAGCTGCGGCGGATTCCTGGCGGCGCAGGCGATCTGCAGCATGCGCTCGCGTGTGGGCGTGGCGGCCAGCGCCCACAGGGTGATCTCGCTGCTGCGCGCCACGCCGACCGGCGTGCCGAAGCCTTTTTCGTAATCCTCGTAGGTGATCTCCAGGCCCTCGAGTTCCTGCTCGTGGGTTTCCATGCCCATGCCGTCGTGGTAGAAGCGCATGTCCATGGCGCGCGCTTCGGGCGAGTGCATCCACAGGGTCACGCTGGCGCGCTCGGTGTGGGCGTCGCGGATGTCGAGCTGCACCGGGTGGCGCTGCCAGAAGTCGCGCAGGCCGAAGGCGACGCCGCCGCTGGCGCCGCCGATGTAGCCGGCGCCGGGCGCGCGGCGGCCCCAGGCCG
>CBFGOU010000289.1:0-6241 GCA_965650445.1 uncultured Oxalobacteraceae bacterium
TACCTGGCCAAGCTGGTCAAGCTGGGCGAATCGTGCGCGATCTGCGAACAGATCGGCGATCCGGCCACCAGCAAAGGCCCGGTCGAACGCAAGGTGGTGCGGGTCGTCACGCCGGGCACCCTGACCGACGCCGACCTGCTGCCGGAGAAGGCCGAACGCCCGCTGCTGGCCATTTGCACGATCAACCAGCGTAAAGTCGTCACGGTGGGCCTTGCCTGGCTGTCGCTGGCCAGCGGCGCGCTGAAGCTGATGGAGTTCGCCAGTTCCAGCGCCACCATCGGCGCGCGCCTGCGCCAGGAACTCGAACGCATCGGACCGGCCGAGATCCTGCGCGCCGACGACGCCGATCTGTTCGAGCAGCACGACACCGGCGCACACACGCAGCTGGTGCCCGAGTGGCACTTCGATGTCCTGGGCGGCCACAAGGCGCTGCTCGACCAGCTGGGCGTGGCCACGCTCACCGGCTTCGGCGCCGATGGCCTGGGCGCGGCGTTCGGCGCGGCCGGCGCGCTGCTGCGCTATGCCCAGTCGACCCAGGGCCGCGGCCTGCAGCACGTCAAGACCCTGTCGACCGAAACCGAGACCGAATTCATCGGCCTGGATGCCGCCACGCGGCGCAATCTGGAACTGACCGAGACCATTCGCGGACAGGAGTCCCCTACCCTGTTTTCGCTGCTGGACCACTGCCGCACCGCGATGGGTTCGCGCATGCTGCGCCACTGGCTGCATCACGCGCGGCGCGACCAGAACGTGGCACGCGCGCGCCACTCCGCGATCGCCGCGCTGATTCACAGCGACACCAGCGGTGCGCTGGCCGCGACCCTGGCCGATGTGCCGGACATCGAGCGCATCACCACCCGCATTGCGCTGCTGACGGCGCGTCCGCGCGACCTGGCCAGCCTGCGTGACGGCCTGCGCCAGCTGCCCCCGCTGCGCGCCAGCGTGCGCATGGCGGTCAATCCGGAGGAACCCAGCCTGCTGTCGTCTATCCACGATGCGCTGGCCACGCCGGCCATCTGCCTCGATCTGCTGGAGCGCGCCGTGGCGCCGGAGCCGTCGGCGATGGTGCGCGACGGCGGCGTGTTCGCGCGCGGCTTCGACGCCGAGCTCGATGAACTGCGCGGCCTGTCGGAGAACGCCGGCCAGTTCCTGGTCGATCTGGAAACGCGCGAACGCGCACGTACCGGCATCGCCAACCTGCGCGTCGAGTACAACCGGGTGCACGGCTTTTACATCGAGGTGACCAACGGCCAGGCCGACAAGGTGCCGGACGATTACCGCCGCCGCCAGACTTTGAAGAACGCCGAGCGTTACATCACACCCGAACTGAAGGTGTTCGAGGACAAGGCATTGTCGGCGCAGGACAAGGCGCTGGTGCGCGAAAAGCTGCTGTACGACCAGCTGCTGGCGGACCTGGCACCGCACATTGCGCAGCTGCAGACCATCGCGCAGGCGCTGGCGCAGCTCGACACCCTGACGGCGCTGACCACGCACGCCGTGCGCTACAACTGGAGCGCGCCGCAGCTGGTCAACGAGCCCTGCCTGGTGATCTGCGAAGGTCGCCACCCGGTGGTGGAAAACCAGATCGAGCGCTTTATCGCCAACGACTGCAAATTCAACGACGAGCGCCGCCTGCTGCTGATCACCGGTCCGAACATGGGCGGTAAGTCGACCTTCATGCGCCAGGTGGCCTTGATTACCCTGCTCGCCTACGTGGGCAGCTACGTGCCGGCCACCAGCGCCAATATCGGCCCGATCGACCGCATTTTCACCCGTATCGGCGCGACCGACGATCTGGCCGGCGGACGCTCGACCTTCATGGTGGAGATGACCGAGTCGGCTGCGATCCTGAACGGCGCGACCGCGCAGTCGCTGGTGCTGATGGATGAGGTGGGCCGCGGCACCTCGACCTTCGACGGCCTGGCGCTGGCGTGGGCGATCGCGCGCCACCTGATCGATGTCTCGCGCAGCTTCACGCTGTTCGCGACCCATTATTTCGAACTGACCCAGCTTCCCGAAAGCCATCCGAGCGCGGCCAACGTGCATCTGTCGGCGGTCGAGCACAAGGACAGCATCGTGTTCCTGCACGCCGTGCAGGCGGGACCGGCGTCGCAGAGTTACGGCTTGCAGGTGGCGCAGCTGGCGGGCGTGCCGCAGCCGGTGATCAAGGCCGCGCGCAAGCATCTGGCGCGGCTGGAATCGCAGGCGCTCGACACCACGCCGCAGCTGGACCTGTTCGCGCTGCCGTGCGTGGAGCCGGACGAAGCGCACGCGCAAGCGCCGGCGCCGGCGCCGGATGCGCTGGCCGATGCGCTGGCCGACATCGATCCGGACGCGCTGACCCCGCGCGAAGCGCTGGACCAGCTGTATCAGCTCAAGCGGCTGGCGGCGCGATGATGCGCCGTACCGTGCTGGCGTTGACCTTGGGCGCTGCGGCCCTGGCGGCGCAGGCCGCGCCACGCCAGAGCGGAGCGCACCGGTTCGCGGTGATCGGCAACAGCTTCGCCGGCAGCGGCGGCGAGGAAAGGCTGGAACGGGGACTGGCGCATACGCGCGACAGTTCGCTGGCATTCGTGGTCTCCACCGGCATCAAGGGCGGGCACGAGCCGTGCAGCGATACGCTGTACGCGAGGCGGCGCGAGCTGTTCGACGACGTGCGCCGCCCCGTAATCGTGGTGCCTGCCGCGAGCGACTGGACCGAGTGCGTCAACGGGGCCGGCCGGCAGGCGCCGATCGAGCGTTTGAACCGCTTGCGCGAACTGTTCTATGCGGAGCCGGTGTCGCTGGGCGCGCGCCCGCTGCCGCTGGTGCGCCTGTCGACCACGGCCAAGTTCCGCAGCTATGCCGAGAACGCGCACTGGGTGGTGGGCAAGGTGATGTACGCAACCGTCAATCTGCCGGCCAATAACAATCACTACCTGATCGAGGCGGGGCGCAACAGCGAGTTCGAAGACCGCTCGGTGGCCAACCGCTTTTGGCTGAAGCGCGTGTTCACGATGGCGCGCCGCTCGCGCGCCGAGGCGGTGGTGCTGTTTTCGGAAGGCGACGTGAAGGTCCTGTCGGAGAAGCCGGGTTTGCTGGAACGCTGGCGCCGCCCGGCCGCGACGAGCCAGGACGGCTTCGCCGAAACGCGCCGGCAAATCAAAACATTGGCGCAAAAATTTACCGGCAAGGTGCTGCTGGTCGATACCGCGCCGCTGCCCGCCGGTACGGATCCGGCGCTGGTGTGGCACGGTAATCTGGGGCATGTAAGCGTCGGCAGCGACACGGTCGCCATCGACGTGAATCCCGCAACGCCTGCCCTGTTCTCGCTGCGGCGCGAACGCGCGGAGAAACAGGAAACGCCGGAGAAGTAAGCCTGCCTGCGCTAAAAAAAACGCGGCCATCAAAGCCGCGTTTTTTATGATCAGTGAACCGGATGGCTACGGAAATGATCGCCTTCGTCGCCCTCGTCCTCGTCCTCGTCCTCGTCATCGCCATGGTGGTGGCCGTGGGCGCCGTGCACGTGTTCATGGGCGATTTCTTCGTCGGTGGCGGCGCGCACGTCAATCACATTCAATTCGAAACGCAAGGCCATGCCGGCCAGCGGATGGTTACCGTCCAGAACGACCTTGTCGTCGGCGATGTCGGTGACGGTGAAGATCATGGCTTCCTCGTCGGCGTCGGCGCCGTCCGGCATGCCTTCGAACTGCATGCCTACTTCGAGCGGCTCAGGCAGGCGGTTGCGCGGCTCGACCTTGACCAGGGTCGGATCATATTCGCCGAAAGCGTCGTCCGGCTCGATCTGCAGAGTCGAGGCATAGCCAACCTCTTTGCCGTCGAGTTCTTCTTCGATCTTCGGCAGCGTGTTCTCGTAACCGCCGTGAAGGTAGACCATCGGCTCTTTGCCGTCTTCGATCAGATTGTTCTGCGCATCGGACAGCTTGTACTTGACCGTTACGACTGTGTTCTTGGCTATCTTCATGGTGATTCCTTTCAGTGTGGTTCGCGAATTATACCTCCCGGCAGCTATCGGCCGTTTCGTCCATGGTTATAATGACGCATGAAAAAATTACCGTTGTTGGGCGACCTGACGCCCGCTCAGTTCCTGCGCGATTACTGGCATAAGAAGCCCCTGCTGATCCGCCAGGCCGTTCCCGGCATCAAGCCGCTGATCAAGTTCGACAAACTGGCCGAGCTGGCGCGCCTGAATCATGTCGAGTCGCGCCTGATCACCAATACCGATGGGCAGTGGGACATGCAGCACGGCCCGCTGGCCGAGCTGCCGCCGCGTACCCAGAACGCATGGACCATGCTGGTCCAGGGCGCCAATCTGTTCGACAAGGGCGCCGACGCGCTGCTGCGCCAGTTCCGCTTCATTCCCGACGCGCGCCTGGACGACCTGATGATCAGCTACGCCACCGATGGCGGCGGGGTCGGTCCGCATTTCGATTCCTACGATGTGTTCCTGCTGCAGGTGCATGGCAAGCGGCGCTGGAAGATCGGCGCCCAGAAGGACCTGTCGCTGGTCGAAGGCTTGCCGCTCAAGATATTAAACAACTTCCAGCCGACCGAGGAGTTCCTGCTCGAACCGGGCGACATGCTGTACCTGCCGCCGCAGTACGCCCACGACGGCGTGGCCGAAGGCGAATGCATGACGTATTCGATCGGCTTCCGCGCGCCCTCGTATCAGGAGCTGGGCGAAGCCTTCCTGCAGTTCATGGCCGACTCGATCGACCTGCCCGGCCGCTACGCCGACCCCGATCTGGACGTGGCCAAGAACCCGGCCGAGATCCCCAGGCAGATGCTGGCCACGATCGTGGAAGAATTGAACAAGGTGCGCTTCGATGAGGAGGACGTGACGATCTTCCTGGGCGAGCACCTGTCCGAGCCGAAGCACAATGTGTTTTTCACCGGTCCGGCCAAACAGCTGACCATGGGCAAATTCATGGACACGGCGGCCAAGCGCGGCCTGGTGCTCTCGACCAAGACCTTGATGCTGTACCGCGGCAAGCACGTCTTCATCAATGGCGAATCGTTCGGCGTGGGCCGCGCCGACAAGGTTGTGCTCGATGTGCTGGCCAATGAACGCGCCCTGCCCGGCAGCGCGCTGGCGCAGGCGTCGGACGATGTGCTGGACGCGCTGTACGCGTGGTACCAGGATGGCTGGATCGAACTTGCCTGATAAGGAGTGACGCAATGAACGAGGGAACTGTCTTTACATTCAACAGCAAGGCGGAATTTGAAGCCCATTTCCTCGATTGCGTCAGCCGCTCGCGGGCGCTGCTCCAATTGTTCGATCCCGACTTTGACGTGTTCCCCCTGGGCGGCAGCGATGCCGATGCCGCCTTGCGCCATTTCCTGCGCCAGGGCGGCCGGATTGAACTGGCGGCGCACCGCAATACCCATATCGAGCGGGCTTATCCGCGCTTTCTGCGCTTGCTCAAGGATTACAGCGACCGCATCGCCTGCCGCGTCACGCCGCGCAATCTGCAGCAATTGACCGACTCCTTCTGCATCGGCGACGGCATTCATATCGTGCGGCGCTTCCATTGCGACCACATGCGTGGTGAAGCGGCCTTCGATGCGCCGGCGTCCACGGAGCTCAGCCGGGAGCGCTTTTCTGCCATCTGGCAGGAAACCCTTCCAGGCCTGCACGCAACCACTACCGGTCTCTAGCAATATCGATTGCTATGTCGTTGACCTAATTTTGCCATCTGCTGGCAGCGATCTTCCAGCTCCAGAGACGCCAATTGTCACAACCGGTAACAAGTTCCTTAAAAAACTGTGTGAAATCAATAGTGTTTCTATTGCGAACCTATAAATTTCGCTATAATATCCACCCAGGTCGTTTCCATTGTCTAGCACGCCAAATTACGGTATGTAAGCTGTCGAGACTTCCACATGAGCGATAATTACCGGTAATTATTCATCGCACCAACACTCGCCGAAATAGCGAAATTATTAAAGGAACTCCCATGAAAAAATCCATCCTGATCGCCTCCCTGCTGGCCGTTGCTCTGGCTGCTTGCTCGAAAAAAGAAGAGCCAGTTGTTGCTCCAGCTCCAGCTGTTGAAGCTCCTGCCGCTCCAGCCGCTCCTGCTGCTGACGCTGCTGCTCCAGCCGCTCCAGCTGCTGACGCTGCTGCTGCTGCCGCTTCGGCTGCTTCGACCGCTGCTGACGCTGCTGCTGCCGCTTCGGCTGCTGCTTCGACCGCTGCTTCGGCTGCATCGGCTGCTGCTAAGTAATTTAGCGCCCGCTA
>CBFGOU010000290.1:0-6190 GCA_965650445.1 uncultured Oxalobacteraceae bacterium
GCCGGTCACGTCGCTGCCGGCGCCCCAGAGCGAGGTGCCGATGGTTTCGCGCGAAATGTACACGCCGGGCGTGGAAAACAGCATCCAGGCCAGGCTGAATTCGCGCGTGGTCAGGGCGATCGCGCTGCCGCGGTAGGCGACACTGCTGTTGTCGCGGTCGAGCGAAAAGCCGGCCAGTTCGATCTTGCGGCGCACCGCGCGGGGCGTGCTGCGCCGCACCAGCGCATTGGCGCGCGCCACCAGTTCGACCGCCTCGAACGGCCGCGCCAGCAGATCGTCGGCGCCGCAGTCGCGCACCAGCGCCGTGATGCGGGCGTCGCGCACGGGCGACAGCCCGAGCACCGGCGTATCGATGCCGGAACGGCAGTTCAGCCAGGACAGGATGGTGTCGTCAGGCGACGGCGCGGTGGCGAAGTCGATCAGGATGAGATCGAATTTTTGCCTGAGCAGGGCGCGGAACAGCGCCGCTTCGGAGGCAAAGTGCGTACAGCTTGCACTTGCCCGTCCGAATCCGGCGCGAACCAGTTCCAGAACCGCTGCATTGGGTATGAGGCAGGCAATATTCATTCGCTTCTTCGACTGAGGGACGCGCGCACGCGTGCGCCGGGCGGCGCACGCGCGGTGGCTTAGAACGCGTGGCGAATGCCCAAGTTGAGCGCGCCGTCGCCGGTGCCGCCTTCGATCGCGCTGCCCACCGTGTAGCCGGCGCCGCGCTTGTTGTCGATGTGCGCGTAGGCCGCGTACAGTTCGGTGCGCTTGGACAGCGCGTAGCGGTAGCCCACGGCCAGCTGGGCGGCGTCCTGGTTGAACGCGGTGCGGTCATTCTTGCGGATGTAGGAAGCCATCAGGGTGTGCACGCTGCCAAACGGTACGGTCACGCCCAGCAGCAGATCGCGGCTGTCGACCGATGCCGTGGGGGCGACCGTGTAGCCGAACGGGTTGGCGGCGTTGCGCAGCGGCGCACTGTTGACACCCTTGTCCGCGCCGTACGCAAAGTGCAGCTTGAGCGCGCCCAGGTCGTAGACGACGGCCAGCACCGTGTTGCGGGCGCTGGAGACGTTCTTCACCAGGGCGGTCTCGTTGTTGCGGTTGTGGTAGCCCAGGCGCACCTTGAGCGGTCCGCCGGCATAGGCCAGGGCGGCGCCGATCTGGCGTCCTGCGGCGTTGTCGCCGGACACCTCGCCCGGCGCATAGGCCAGTTCGCCCGTCACGCCCTGGAAGGCCGGCGACACGTACTTGAGGCTATTGTCCATGCGGCTGGCCGAATTGCCGGTGGCCGCCATCAGGTTCTTGGTGTCGCCGGCATAGCCGGAACTGAACGGATCGACCGCGGCGACGGTGAGGTACTGCGGGGTGTACTGGCGGCCGACGGTGAGGGCGCCGAAGCCGCCTTGCAGGCCGACATACGCCTGGCGCCCGAACAGCAGGCCGCCCTGGCCGAGCGCGCCGGTATCGGCCTGGTACCCGCTCTCGAGCAGGACCACGGCCGACAGGCCGCCGCCGAGGTCTTCGCTACCCTTGAACCCGAGGCGCGAACCGGCGCCCACGCCGCTGGTGAGCTTGGTCGTGGAACCGGCGGCCGCGCCGGTTTCCCGAACCAGCGCCACATCGACCAGGCCGTACACGGCAACCGAGGATTGGGCCGAGGCGGCGCCGGAAGCTGCGCCGAGAACGGCGAGTGCGAGGATCGATTTTTTCATTTTTCTGCCCTAAGTGTATGGAAAGGTGTGGAACGCGGGCGCCGCTTGTCCGGATTGGGCCCGCCGTTTGCCAAAGATGCATTTTCATATGGCAAAACTATTCTATCACCACGCATACAGTTTAAGCACATATCGTTGATAAATTGCCGATGTTTTTTGATTGTGTTGTAAGTAAATCGCTTTCCTTCCGGCCCAGCTTGAACTGGGCCACTGCCTGGTCCAGCTGGTGCGCCTGCAGGCGCAGGCTGGCGGCTGCTGCGGCGGCCTGATCGACCAGGGCGGCGTTACTTTGCGTCATCTGGCCGATCTGGCCGATGAACGTGTCGAGTTCCTCGATGCCGCTGCGCTGCTGCGCGCTGGCGGCGGTGATCTGGGCGACGACGCCGCACACCTGTTGCACCGCCGCGACGATCTCGGCCATGGTGGCGCCGGCCGCGTCCACCAGCAGGGCGCCGGCCTCGACCCGGGCGACCGAGTCGCCGATCAGCAGCTTGATCTGGCCGGCCGCATCGCCGGCGCGCTGGGCCAGGCTGCGCACTTCGCTGGCGACCACGGCGAAGCCGCGCCCGTGCGCGCCGGCGCGGGCGGCCTCGACCGCCGCGTTCAAGGCCAGCAGATTGGTCTGGAACGCGATACCGTCGATGACGCCGGTGATGTCGGCGATCTTCTGCGAGCTGTCCTTGATCGCGCCCATGGTCGCGACCACCTGGCGCACCGCCGCGCCGCCGCTGGTGGCGACCGCGCTGGCCGAGCCGGCCATCTGCTCGGCCACGCGGGCGTTGTCGGCGTTCAGGCGCACCTGGCCGATCAGCCGCGCCATGGTGTGCGTGACCTGCGCCAGTGCGCCGGCCTGGGCGTCGGTGCGCGCGGCCAGGTCGGCATTGCCGCTGGCGATATCGTGCGCGGCGTGCTCGATCGTGACGGTGCCGGCGCGCACCTTGCCCACTGTGCTGGCCAGGCTGGCATTCATATCCCGCAAGGCCTGCAGCAGCTGCCCGGTTTCGTCGGCCGACACCACCGCAATGCGCCCGGTGAGGTCGCCGTCGGCGACGCGGCGCGCCAGATCGACCGCCGCGCGCAGGGGCGCGCTGATGCGGCGCGTGGTGCTCAGGCCGATCAGCACCGCCAGCACGGCCGCCGCCAGCGCCAGTGCGCCCATGATCTGCAGGGTGTGGGCCGACAGGGTTTCGGCCTCGCGCGCGGCGCTGTCCATGCGCGCGCCATGGAAGGCGAGCAGGCGCTCGAGTGCGTCGAAGTAGCGCTGCTGGACGGGGGCGATCTCGGGCAGTGCCAGGTCGCGCGCCTGTTCGACCTGGCCGTCGGTTATGAGCTTGAGAAACTTGGCCAGCAGCGGCTGGTAGGCGGCGCGCGCCTGCGCGACCGCGGCCACCAGGCGCCGGCCTTCGGCACTGTCGGCGCTTCGGCCGAACGCGGCCAGGCTGGCGCCGGTGACGCGGTCGGCCGCTTCGATCTGGGCCTGTTCGGCGCCGATCTCGTCGAGCGTGGTCATGAAGATCAGGTTGCGCATGCTGCGCGCGGTGTGCTCGAGCTGCGCGCTGATGGTGTGGGCCAGGACGGTCTTGGGGTAGGCGTCGCGCGTCATGCTGGCGATCTGGCCGCGCAGCTGGCCGATGCAGCTGGCGCCGGCCGCGGCGACCAGCAGGATGAGCAGAATGACGAGGCCGAAGCCGAGCGCCAGGCGCTGGCTGATTCTGAGGTGGTTCAGTGTCATGGGTCACTTTCAGTGGGTGAAGACTAACTGCCCTGGTCGACAGCCCGCCCGTGCCACCTGCGACCCGGTGTTCAGGTCACATCGACGCCGCCGAGCGAGCCGCCTGGTCGTAGAGCCCGGACAGCACACGCAGGAACCGCGCCAGTTCGCTCAGTTCGAAGCTCTCGGTGCCATCCCCGCTCAAGCCCGAAACCAGGACCTGCTCCCTGATTTCGAAATACTTCTTGCATACTTCCTGTCCCGCCTCGTTGGTGGCGTACAGCACTTCCTTGCCGCGCTTTTCGGTCTGCACCAGACCCAGCGATTGCAACTTCTTGAGCGAGTAATTGACGATGTGGGTGTCTTCAATGTTGAGAATGAAGGCAATGTCCGACAATTTCTTCTCACGCGCCCGGTGATTGATGTGATGCAGCACCAGCACATCGATGATCGCCATGTCCTTCATGCCGGACGCGGCCATGCAGCGCACGGCCCAGCGGTTGAAGGCGTTGCTGGCGATGATCAGGCCGAATTCGAATTCGCTCAATTCGGCGCTGCGGCCAGAGGCCAGGTGGGAAGACGAGACGATCGGGGTCTTCGCCGGCGCGGCCGGGGCAGGGGGCACAGCGCTGTTGTTCTTTTGTGTTGGCATTGCAAAACTCCGGAATGGGAACTGGTCATGGCATTCATCCGACGGTGAAATCGGTCACCAGCATCTTACCCGGAGAATGGGTAATGCAGAATGGAATTTGGCTCAGCTGTGCGGCATATTGCGGCGTCACGCCGCAGGCCCAGAACACCGGCAGTTCGTCGTCGGCCAGCGCGATGGGATCGCCGAAATCGGGCCGGCCGAGGTCGGCGATGCCGATCGCTTCCGGATGGCCGATGTGCACCGGCGCGCCATGCACATGCGGGAAGCGCGCCGAAATGGTGACGGCGGCGGCGATGTCGGCGGCGCGGATCGGGCGCATGCTCACCACCATATTGCTGCGGAAAACCCCGGCGTCGGCGCAGGCGATGTTGGTTTTGTACATCGCCACATTGCGGCGCTGCTCGACATGGCGCAGCGCGATGCCGGCGTCGAGCAGGGCCTGCTCGAAGGAAAAGCTGCAGCCGAGCAGGAAGCTGACCAGGTCCTCGCGCCACAGCGCGCCGATCTGGTCCGGCTGCGCCACCAGCTGGCCATGCTCGTACACGCAGTAGCCGGGCAAGTCGGTGCGCAGGTCGGCGCCGCTCGCGCAGCGCGGTTCCACGCTGCCGGCGTCGAGCACCTCGACCAGCGGGCAGGGCTTGGGATTGCGCTGGCAGAACAGCAGGAAATCGTAGGCGAACTGGCGCGGCACGATCATCAGGTTGGCCTGCACGTGGCCGTGCGCCAGCCCGGCGGTGGAGCTGCGCAGGGCCCCGCTGCGGCACAGGGCGCGCACCTGCGCCGGCGCGAGGGTGGGCAGCATGGCTGGGCTCGTCATACGCCCAGGTACGCCTTCTTGACATCGTCGTTGTCGAGCAGGTCGCGGCCGGCGCCTTCGAGCACGATGCGGCCGGTCTGGATCACATAGCCGTGGTGGGCGATCGCCAGCGCCTTGTGCAGGTTCTGTTCGACCAGCAGCACCGACATGCCTTCCTCGTTGATCAGCTGGATCGTGTCGAGCACCTTGGTGACAAAGCGCGGCGCGATGCCCCAGGAAGGCTCGTCGAGCAGCAGCATGGTCGGCTTGGCCATCAGGCCGCGGCCGATGGCCAGCATCTGCTGTTCGCCGCCGCTCATGGTGCCGGCCAGCTGGCCGCGCCGCTCTTTCAGGATCGGGAACAGGCGGTACATGCGATCGAGCGATTCGGCCACTTCGTGCGAGTCATTGCGGGTGTAGGCGCCCAGCTCGAGGTTGCGCTCGACCGTGAGGCGCGCGAAAATCCGCCGCCCCTCGGGCACCAGCGACAGGCCCAGTCCGACCCGCTGATGGGCCGGCAGCTTGCCGATGTCCTTGCCGTTGAACATGATCTGGCCGGCATCGGCCTGGTTCAGGCCGGCCACGGCGCGCAAGGTGGTCGATTTGCCGTTGCCGTTGCCGCCCACCAGGGCCACGATCTGGCCCTTGCGCACATTCATGTCGACCTGGGACAGGGCCAGCACGCCGTCGTAACTGACCTTCAGGTTGCGTATTTCGAGCATCATTCGTCTCCCAGGTAAGCGGCGATCACTTTCGGATCGTTGGATACGGCAGCGGGGGTGCCGCTGGCGATTTTCTTGCCGTAGTCAAGCACCACGATGGCGTCGGCGATCGGCATGATGCCTTCCAAAACGTGTTCGACGATCAGGCAGGAAATGCCGCGATCGCGGATTTTCAGCACCACGTCGACCGCTTCGCGCACCTCGGTCAGGTTCAGGCCGGCCATGACTTCGTCCATCAGCAGCAGCGAAGGCTCGACCGCCAGCGCGCGCGCCACCGCCAGGCGGCGCTGCTCGCTGACCGTCATGCTGCCGGCCGGGCGGTCGCTGAAATGGCCCAGGCCGACGAAGTCGAGCAGTTCGGCCGCGCGCCGGCGCGCCGGACCGACCTTGCGTCCGATCAGGAAGGCGCCGACCATCACGTTTTCCAGCGCCGTCATGCTGGTGAAGGTGCGCGCCACCTGGAAGGTGCGGCCGACCCCGGCCTTGGCGCACTGTTCGGGCGTCATGCCCGAGATGCGCTTGTCGCCCAGCCAGATGTCGCCCGAGGTCGGCGGCGAATAGCCGGCGATGCAGTTGAACATGGTGGTCTTGCCGGCGCCGTTGGGCCCG
>CBFGOU010000291.1:0-6186 GCA_965650445.1 uncultured Oxalobacteraceae bacterium
ATGCGGCGGCGCTGCTGGCGCAGGCCCAGCGCGCCGCCGATCAGGGCATGCTGGCCGAGGCGGCGCGCATCTGCCGTGCCATGCTCGAGGCCGATCCGAACAGCGCCGGTGCCTGGTTCATCCTTGGCATGACGGCCGAATCGGACGGCGACGACGCCGGCGCCAATGCCAGCTACCGGCGCTGCGTGTACCTGCAACCGGATCACTACGAGGCCCTTTGCCACCTGGCGCTGCTGTGCGGACGCGGCGGCGACGCGGCGCAAGCGGCCGCCTTCAGGCAGCGCGCCGGGCGCATCTATGCGCGCCGCGCCGGAGATCCATCATGAGCACAAGCACCCTGCACGATTGCTGGAACCGGATCGGCGTGGCGGGCGACCGCAGCTGTTCCAAGCTGGCCGCCCACGTCCACTGCCGCAACTGCGAGGTCTATGCGGGCGCGTCGCGGCACAGCCTGAGCCGCCCGGTCGACCAGGCCTACCGCGACGACTGGGCGCGCCAGTTGCGCCAGAGCGAACGCGGCGCCGACCTGCGCGACAGTTCCGGCATGGTGTTTCGCATCGGCGCCGAATGGCTGCTGCTGCCGACCAGGATGGTGGTGGCGGTGGCGCCGCTGGCGCCCAGCCACAAGCTGCCGCACCGCAGCGGCGGCGCGCTGGCCGGCATCGTCAACGTGGGCGGCACCATCCATCCGGCGGTGGCGCTGGACGCCTTGCTCGGCATCGACGCGGCGGCAAGCGTGGCCGCGCCGGGCCGCCATGTGTTCCCGCGCCTGCTGCTGGTGCGCCCGGAAGGCCACTGTATCGCGGTCCGGGTGGCCGACCTGCACGGCGTGGTGCGCTACGCCGCCGCGGCGCTGCAGGCGCCCGCCGCCACCATCAACAAGGGGATCGAGCGCTTTCTGTCCGGCGTACTGACGCTGGACGGCATGGTGGTGGGCGTGCTCGATGCGGGCCTGATCGGCCATCAGATGACGAGGCTGCTGCGATGAGCCTGGACCAGGACGATCTGAGCCAATTCTCCATGCTGGACCTGTTCCGCATGGAGGCGCAGGGACAGACCCAGAGCCTGACCGACGGCCTGCTGACCTTGGAACGCGGCGGTGGCGATGCCGCCACGCTCGAGTCGATGATGCGCGCGGCCCATTCGATCAAGGGGGCGGCGGCGATCGTCGGGCTGGACCCGGTGGTGCAGCTGTCGCACGCGATGGAGGATGCCTTCATCGCCGCCCAGCAAGGCAAGCTGCAGCTGACGCCGCCGCGCATCGACGTCCTGCTCGGTGGCGTCGACTTCATCCTGCAGCTGTCGGCCCTGTCCGAAAGCGAGGTGGGCGACTGGCTCAGGCAGAACGGCGAGCGCATCGCCGACACGCTGGGGAACATCGCGCGCATCGGAGCGCTGTCGGCCGCGCCTGCGGCGGTGGCGGTACCCGAGCCGGCCGCAGCGCCACCCGAGGAACCGGCACCGCTACGCAACGCGCCCAAGGCGCTGGCGCAAAACTTCGACCAGCTGCTGTCGTTCGCCAGCGAGACGCGCATCCATGCCCACCAGCTGCAACCACTGCTGCAGGCGATGCAGCGCTTCAAGCGCAACCAGGTCAGCCTGTTCAAGTCCATCGAAGAGCTGCACGAGCTGGCCGCCGCCAGCGGCTTGGCACAGCTGTCCGAGAAGTCCAGCCAGGCGCTGCAGAGAACCCAGCCGCTGCGCCAGTTCCTGCACGGCCATCTGGCCGACATGGAAGCGTACGAGCGGCGCGTGCTGGGGGTGTCGCACAAACTGGTGGACGAGGTGCTGGCCTTGCGCATGCGCCCGTTCCGCGACGGCGTGCAGGCGTTCCCGCGCATGGTGCGCGACCTGGCGCGCAGCCTGGGCAAACAGGCCCAGTTGCTGATCGAGGGCGAGGAGACGCTGGTCGACCGCGACATCCTGGCGCACATCGAAAGCCCGCTCAATCACATCCTGCGCAATGCGCTCGATCATGGCATGGAAGGCCCGGACGAGCGCCGCGCGGCCGGCAAGGACCCGCTCGGCACCATCCGCATCGAAGCGCGCCACCGCGCCGGCATGCTGGCCATCGACATCGCCGACGATGGCCGCGGGGTCGATCCGGAAGCGATCCGCCGCCGCGTGATCGAGCGCAATATGGCCAGCGCGGCGATGGCGGCCGAACTGTCCGGCGAGGAGCTGCTGGAATTCCTGTTCCTGCCGGCGTTCAGCCTCAAGGCCAGCGCCAACGCCCTGTCCGGGCGCGGCGTGGGCCTGGACATCGTCCAGCAGACCATCCGCGAACAGAACGGCACGGTCAAGGTGGAGTCGGTGCCGGGCGCGGGTTTCCGCACCTGCATCACGCTGCCGCTGACCCAGTCGATCGTGCGCGCGCTGGTGGTCGATATCCAGGGCGAGGCTTACGCGGTGCCGATCGTCAAGATCGAGCGGGTCCTCAAGATCGCCCCGGGCGAAGTGCACACCCTCGAAGGCAAGCAGTTCGTCACGGCCAATGGCGAGCATCTGGGGCTGGTGTCGGCCGCGCAAGTGCTCGACCTTGGCCAGGGCGGCAACGATGGCGCGGCCCTGCCGCTGGTGGTGATCGGCACCGGCCAGCGCCGTTACGCGCTGGTGGTGGACGCCATCCACGGCGAGCAAAGCCTGGCCGTGCAGGCGCTCGACCCGGTGTTCGGCAAGCTGCGCGACGTCAGCGCCGCCGCCCTGCTCGACGACGGCACCCCGGTGCTGATCCTGGACGTGCCGGACCTGCTGCTGTCGATCGACAAGCTGCTGGGCGAAGGCATGCTGCGCCAGCTGGCGGGGGCGGCCGCCCAGGACCGCGCCCGCGCCCGCCGCATCCTGGTGGTGGACGATTCGATCACCGTGCGCGAAATGGAGCGCAAGCTGCTGCAGGGGCGCGGTTACGAGGTCGAGGTCGCCGTCGACGGCATGGATGGCTGGAACGCGGTGCGCAGCGGCGACTACGATCTGGTGGTGACCGACGTGGACATGCCGCGCATGGACGGCATCGAACTGGTCGGCATGATCAAGAACGACATGCGCCTGCGCACGCTGCCGGTGATGATCGTGTCGTACAAGGACCGCCCCGAAGATCGCGCGCGCGGCATGACGGCCGGGGCGGATTATTATCTGACCAAGGGCAGCTTTCACGACGAAACCCTGCTCGATGCCGTGTTCGACCTGATCGGGGAGGCGGGCTTATGAAAATCGGGATCGCCAACGATGTGGCCATGGCCGCGGAAGCGCTGCGACGGGTGATTGCCGGCGCCAGCGAGCACCAGGTGCTGTGGATCGCCCGCAGCGGCCTGGAAGCGGTGCGCCTGTGCGCCGAGAACCGGCCCGACCTGGTGCTGATGGACCTGAACATGCCGGACCTGGACGGGGTTGAGGCAACCCGCCAGATCATGGAACGCTCGCCCTGCGCCATTCTGGTGGTGACCGGCCAGCCGCAGGACAACGTCAGCCAGGTGTTCCGCGCGCTCGGGGCCGGCGCGCTGGACGTGACGGCCACGCCGATCCTGCGCGGTGTGAATGGCGGCGACGCGGCCCTGCTGGCCAAGATCAAGACCATCAGTAAGCTGGTCCGCGTCAGCGGCGCCGATGCGCCGCCCGTCGGGGCCGCCGGCGAAGCGCTCGAGACCGGCGTCAAGCACCTGCTGGCCATCGGCGCCTCCACCGGCGGACCGGTGGCGATCGCCAGGATCCTGCGCGGCTGGGTGCCGGCCGCCGGCACCGCCATCGTGGTGGTGCAGCACATCGATGAAAACTTTGCGCAGCACTTCGCCCGCTGGCTGGGCGAGCAGTTGCCGATACCGGTCAAGGTGATCGACGACGGCGATGCGCTGGAAGCGGGCGTGGTGCAGATCGCCAAGACCAACGATCATCTGATCCTGAATCAGCGCAAGCGCCTGCACTACGACCCGGAGCCGCGCGACTATGCGTTTCGCCCCTCGGTGGACGTGTTTTTCGCTTGCGTGGCACGCCATTGGGAAGGCGAAGCGACCGGGGTGCTGCTGACCGGCATGGGGCGCGACGGTGCGCGCGGTTTGCTGGCCATGCGGCACGCGGGCAAGTTGACGTTAGCGCAAGACCAGGCGTCCAGCGCCGTGTACGGCATGCCACGGGCCGCCGCCGACCTGGATGCGGCCCAACAAATTCTGCCGCTGGAAAACATTGCGCGCGTATTGCGCAGTAGAATTGGCAACAAGGTCTGATTTTGCCCGGACTCACACCAAATTGACAAAATTCCATGCCCGCCAACACCTCCGCCAATCAGCAGGCCGGCCCCCGCTTCAGCCAACAGAAGGTGCGCGTGCTGCTGGTGGACGACCAGTGGATCATCATCGAAGCGGTGCGGCGCATGCTGGGCGACCAGAGCGACATCGAATTTCATTATGTGAGCGATGGCACGGCCGCCCTCGACACGGCCGAGCAATTGCAGCCCACCGTGGTGCTGCAGGATCTGGTGATGCCCGGGGTGGACGGATTCGCCCTGATCGAGCAGTACCGCGAGCGCGCGGCGCTGCGCGACCTGCCGGTCATCGTGCTGTCGGCCAACGACGATCCCAAGCGCAAGGCGCACAGCTTCGCGGTGGGCGCCAACGATTACCTGGTCAAGCTGCCGGACCGGCTGGAATTGCTGGCGCGCGTGCGTTACCACTCGGCCAGCTACCTGGCCCGCCTGCAGCGCGATGAAGCGTTCCGCTTCCTGCGCGAAAGCCAGCAAAAGCTGGCGCATTCGAATATCGAACTGCAGAAACTGGCCGCGCTCGACGGCTTGACCGGGATTGCCAACCGGCGCCGCTTCGACGAAGCGCTGCGCATCGAATGGTCGCGCGAGCAGCGCGAACAGCGCCCGCTGTCTCTGCTCATGTGTGACATCGACTGCTTCAAAGCCTACAATGACACCTTCGGCCATCTTTCCGGCGACCTGTGCCTGAAGAAAACCGCTGCGGTGCTGACCGAGCACCTCAAGCGCCCGGCCGACCTCGCGGTGCGTTACGGCGGCGAGGAATTTGCGATCCTGCTGCCCGAGACCGATCTCGACGGTGCGGTGGTCGTGGCCAATGCCTGCCGCGCGCACATGGAACGACTGGCGCTGGAAAATCCGGCCACACCGCACGGCATCGTCACGCTGTCGATCGGCGTGGCCAGCGTGGTGCCCTCGAGCGCCAGCACGGCCGAGCAACTCATCGCGTGCGCCGACCAGGCGCTGTACGCGGCCAAGCATGGCGGGCGCAATTGCGTGTGCAAGGCCGCCCCCGAACACAATCAGATATCAACAGCAACAACCACCTAAGGACATTATGAGCACGATCGACAACGTCAGCGTTACCAAGAAATCGAATATCTACTTCGGCGGCAAGTGCGTGTCGCACAACCTGACCTTCGCTGACGGCACCCGCAAATCGGTGGGCGTGATTTTCCCCTCCAGCCTGACGTTCAACACCGGCGCGCCGGAAACCATGGAAATCACCGGCGGAAAATGCCGCGTACGCCTGGACGGCGACAGCGAGTGGAAAGAGTACGTCGCCGGCACCGAGTTCAAGGTCGGCGCCAACAGCAAATTCGATATCGAGACGGTCGACACGGTCGACTACGTTTGCCATTTCGGCTGATCCGCACGCGCAGATATTCCCTCGCCCTCGCGCACGCGGGGGCAGTTCAGTGCGCGCGGACGACAGCTAGATGAATACCGGTTCGGTTTCCAGCGCCACGCCGTATTTCGCCAGCACGTCGGCCTGGATCGCCCGGGCCAGGGCCACCACCTCGGCCCCGCTGGCCCCGCCATTGTTTACCAGCACCAGCGCCTGCTTCGGATAGACGCCGGCATTGCCCAGCGACCTGCCCTTCCACCCGCATTGATCGATCAGCCAGCCGGCCGCCAGCTTTTCGCTGCCGTCGGGCTGGGCGTGATGCACCAGCGTGGGAAAGGCCTGCAGCAGGCTGGCGCACTGGGCGCCCGGCACCACCGGATTCTTGAAAAAACTGCCGGCATTGCCGATCACGGCCGGGTCCGGCAATTTGCGGCGCCGGATCGCCACCACCGTGTCGCTGATCTGCTGCGCGCTGGGCGCTTGCAGGCCCGCCTCGGCCAGCGCCTGGGCCAGCTCGGCGTAGCGCAGGTTG
Source organism: uncultured Oxalobacteraceae bacterium (assembly GCA_965650445.1). GTDB lineage: Bacteria > Pseudomonadota > Gammaproteobacteria > Burkholderiales > Burkholderiaceae_D > Telluria_A. The sequence continues at coordinate 6,133 of CBFGOU010000291.1, forward strand.
GGCGTCCAGGCCTTGGGCAGGGCAAAGGTCACGTCGACAATCACCAGGCCCTGG
>CBFGOU010000292.1:0-6182 GCA_965650445.1 uncultured Oxalobacteraceae bacterium
TCGTGCTGACCGAATTCGGCGGCATCGCCTACGACAAGGGCAAGCAGCCCGAGCACACCTGGGGCTATTCGCGCGCCGACACCGACGCCACCTTCCTGGATCACTACCGGCGCCTGCTCAAGGTGGTCAACGAAACCACCCTGTTCAGCGGCTTTTGCTACACCCAGTTCGCCGACACCTTCCAGGAGGCCAATGGCCTGCTGTGCGCCGACCGCACGCCGAAGATTCCGCTTGAACAGATCAGCGCGGCAACGCGCAATGCGAAACCGGAGGCATGACGATGGCCGGCAAGAACCCCGTACGACGCGGACCGCGCTCCAACGAGCTGGCCCGCATCCTTGCTCCGCCCTAGTTGGCTTGGAGGGAGGGTAGAGACACAAGAAAAAGTATAAACCGTTGACTCATGAATCAGCCCCTTAAAGGGCGGAAAGGACTTCCTATGTCTACCATTATCGTGTTCTGCCACCTGCGCTGGGATTTTGTCTTCCAGCGGCCGCAGCATCTGATGACACGACTGGCCAAGCACCACAAGATCATCTTCATCGAAGAACCGGTGTTCGACGAGGGCGCAAGCCATCTGAAGAGCTACCAGGCCGCACCCAACGTCACTGTGGTGCAGCCGCACACGCCGGTGCAGGCGGTCGGTTTCCATGACGACCAGATTCCGCTGCTGCAACCGCTGCTGGCCGAACTGGCACCGCCAGGCGATAACCCGATCGTCTGGTTCTATACCCCGATGGCGCTGCCGCTGCTGCAGGCGCTGCATCCCAGCCTGGTGGTGTACGACTGCATGGATGAACTATCGGCCTTCAAGAATGCCCCCAAACAGTTGCTGCAGCGAGAAACGGCCCTGCTGTCGATTGCCGACGTGGTCTTCACCGGCGGCCCCAGCCTGTACGAAGCGAAGAAGACCCGGCATGCCAACGCCCACTGCTTTTCCAGCAGCGTCGACGTGGCCCACTTCGGCCAGGCGCTGGACCGCAGCACCGAGCATGCCGGCCTCGCGCACATCCCCAGGCCGCGCCTGGGCTTCTACGGCGTCATCGACGAGCGCTTCGACGCCGGGCTGATCGGCGCGCTGGCCGATGCCCATCCGGAATGGCAACTGGTCATGGTCGGTCCGGTCGTCAAGATCGATCCGGCCAGCCTGCCGCAGCGTCCGAATATCCACTACCTCGGCCAGAAATCCTACGACGACCTGCCCAAATTCCTGGCCGGCTGGGATGTCTGCCTGCTGCCGTTCGCCATGAACGAGTCGACCCGGTTCATCAGCCCGACCAAGGTGCTGGAATATATGGCGGCCGAATTGCCGGTGGTGTCGACGCCGATCGCCGACGTGGTCAAGCCCTATGGCGCGATCGTGGCGATCGCCGCCGCCGCCCCGGAATTCATCCGCGCCTGCGAAGAGGCGCTGGCACTGAGCCCCGAACGGCGCGCCGCCATGATCGATCAGATGCGCGACGTGGTCAAAACCACCTCGTGGGACCGCACCGCCGAGCAGATGGTGGCGCTGATGCGCAGCGCGGCCACCAATTCGCGCGGCCTGCGCCCGGCTGCCGGCGCGCTCGACAGCGGCGACGCCGCCAGGGTCAATGCCTTGCGCGGCCAGGCCAGTCCGCAAAGCTACAAGTGCGTGATCATCGGCGGCGGTCCCACCGGCCTGTCGGCGGCCTACCACTTCGGCAAGGATTGCCTGCTGCTCGACCGCAATCCCACTCCGGGCGGCTGGTGCCGTTCGGTCGAAGACAAGGGCTTCACCTTCGACTATGCCGGCCACATCATGTTTTCCAATGACCCGTACGTGCTCAAGCTGTACGACAAGCTGCTGGGCGAGAACCTGCACTGGCAAAACCGCGAAGCCTGGGTCTACAGCAAGGACGTCTTCACCCGCTATCCCTTCCAGGGAGCGCTGTACGGCTTGCCGCCGAAAGTCATCACCGAGTGCATCATGGGCGCGATCGAAGCGCGCTACGGCCTGGAAACCGGGGTGCCGGAGGTGGAGCAGGCGCCGGCCTGCGGCAACGTCAAGCCGGTGGAAGACTGCTGCGCCGACGGTACGGCCGATGTCGCCAACGGCGATACCAAGGGCAGCGGCAAATCGGTCCAGTCCGACAAGCCGCAAAACTTCGAGGAATTCATTTACAAGGTTTGGGGCAAGGGCATCGCCAAGCATTTCGCCATCCCCTATAACAAGAAGATCTGGACCGTTCCGCTGACCGAGATGGAAACCTCCTGGCTGGGCGGACGGGTGCCGCTGCCCGATCTGGAGGAAATCATCGAAGGCGCGCTGGAGCCGTCCGGCAAACCGATGGGGCCGAACGCACGCTTTGGCTATCCGCTGCGCGGCGGTTTCCAGGCGCTGGTGTCGGGCTTCCTGCCGCACATCACGGGCAAGGTGGAAAACAATGCGGAAGTGGTCCAGGTGGTGCCGAGCCAGAAAACCGTGGCCCTGGCCGATGGCCGCCGCTTCGGCTACGATAGCCTGATCAGCACCATGCCGCTGCCGGAACTGATCCGCGTGATCGGCGCGGAAGCCCCGGAACCGGTGCGCATGGCCGCCAAGGGCTTGAACCACATCTCGATCCGCTGCATCAATATCGGCGTCAAGCGCGAAAACCTCACCGACAAGCACTGGATCTACTACCCCGAAGACACCATCTTCCACCGCATTTTTGTGCAGGGCAATGCCAGCCCGCATTGCAATGCGCCCGGGGGCTTCGGGCTGACCTGCGAAATCTCCTACTCGCCATGGAAGCCCTTGCCGGTCGATGGCGATGAACTGATCCAGCGCGCGATCGCCGACTGCATCAAGGTCGGGATCTTTAATGCGGACGACGAAATCATGGTCGCCAACCAGGTCGACATGCCGTATGCCTACGTGGTGTACGACCACCAGCGCGCGCAGAACGTGGCCACCTGCAAGCAATGGCTGGCACAGCACAATATCGTGCTGGCGGGGCGCTATTCGGAATGGGAGTACTACAACTCCGATCACGCCTTCATCGCCGGCAAGAAGGCGGCCGAATTCGTGCTCGAGGCCCAGTCCAAGGTTCTGGACGCGGGAGAAAAGGCCGCCAAGGTGTAGGCAAGGGGCGCATCTGCCTGGCTGGACGCACCGATAGCCCGCCTTGCGCGGGCTTTTTTGTCGTCTGCGCGCGCGCTATTCGACGACGGTCCGACCACCTGCATGATGCAGCGCAAAGTGCTACACTCGATTGGTTAACGCATAGGCAAGGTTTGCGGCCGAATGCAAGCACAACACCAACCAGGACACGCTCACCATGACCGACTTATCCGCTTTCCCGATCACAAAAAAATGGCCGGCCACCCAGCCTGAGCGGCTGCAGCTGTACTCGCTGCCCACGCCCAACGGCGTGAAGGTCTCCATCATGCTGGAGGAAATCGGGCTGCCGTACGAACCGCATCTGGTCAGCTTCGACACGAACGACCAGCTCACGCCGGAATTCATCTCGCTCAATCCCAACAACAAGATCCCGGCGATCATCGACCCGAACGGTCCGGGCGGCAAGCCGCTGAAGCTGTTCGAGTCCGGCGCCATTTTGCTGTATCTGGCCGAAAAAACCGGCAAGCTGCTGCCGCAAGATCCGGCGCGCCGCCATGAAACCATCCAGTGGCTGATGTTCCAGATGGGCGGCATCGGGCCGATGTTCGGCCAGGTGGGCTTTTTCGTGAAGTTCGCCGGCAAGGACTACGAGGACAAGCGCCCGCGCGACCGTTACGTGGGCGAAAGCAGGCGCCTGCTGGCCGTACTCGACCGGCACCTGGACGGCAAAGCCTGGATGATGGGCGACGAGTACACCATCGCCGACATCGCCATTTTCCCGTGGGTACGCAATCTGGTGGATTCTTATATGGCGGGCGATCTGGTCGGCATCGCCGATTTCGCCAACGTCAACCGGGTCGTCGCCGCTTTCGTGGCACGCCCGGCCGTCAAGGCGGGGCTGGCGATTCCCGCGCGCTCGTAACAAGGAAGAGATAGAAATGGCAACAGTATTTGCAGCACCGGTGTTCGACGCCACCGTCATCTACGAGGGCGAGGAACTGTTCAAGGGCAAGGGTGCGGCCGGCGTGTGGGCCGACAAGCTGGCAGCCGAAATCGGCGGCGAGGTGCGGGTCGACAAGGTCGGCACCGGCTGGGCCTTGTTCGGCGCTGTCGATGGCACGCCCTGCGTCTGGGGCATCCACGGGCAGCGCCTCAAGCGCATCGACAAGCTGCCCGGCGCGCCGCTCACGCCGTAATGGCGACCAGCTCCAGTTTCAAGTCCTGCATCCCGGCCGGCGTGTAGATCGAGATCGATTGCGCCTGCAGCATGCGCTCGTACATCGGGCCTTTCGCTTCGATGGTGAAATAGCACGTGTCGGGCCGCACCGGCACCGCCGCCGGCACCTGCGGCGCGTGTTGCAGCCGCACGCCCGGCATGGCCGACAGCACGAACTTGTCCACGTCGTCCGGCGCGCCGACCTTGAAGCGCAGCGGCACCACCTCGACCAGTTCGACGGCCGGCATGGCGGCCGATACCGCCAGGTAAAAAGCGGTCTTGTCGTCGATCTTGCCCGAGTCCAGCTTGCCGTGATGGTAGGACGGCTTGATTTCATTGAGCGCGATGGCGAAGTATTTGGCCGAGATCACGGTATCGAGCAGGTCGCGCACGATCTGGTGCAGCTGGGCGAACGCCGGGCCCGGATCGTCGTGGCTGTAGGCGGGCAGGTCGGACAGGCTCCAGGATTTCGAGAACGTCATCAGGGCACCGGCGATGCCGAGCAGTTGCGCGAACAGGCGTTCCGGGTGCAGGGCGGGGTGGTGAAAGTAGTGGCTCAGGCTGGCGTAAGCGCTGCTGGCGGTGTGCAGCAGCCAGAACGAGGACATGTCGCCGGAGCGAAATTCGATCACGTTGCGGCTGGGCTCATGATGATGACCGTACAGGGCACCCACCTTGGCCTGCAGCGCGTCTACCAGGCGGCGCAGCTGCAGCAGCAGCGCCGGCGCGGCCTGCAGCGACAGGCTGGGCGCCACGAAGGACGGGTCGAGTTCGTAGCCGCCGGTGCCGCCGCGGCGCAGCCGCAGCAGCGCGAAGCTGGCATACGAATCGCGCGGATCGAATTCCGACACCAGCCGCACGTCCTTGGTCAGGTAGGCCAGCTCGGCGCGCGCCGCGCCGGTGTACAGATCGGGCGTGTCGCGGTTGTCCTGGGCAAAGCGGGCCACGTTGCCGGTTTGGCCAGGCGGACTGAAATTGGCGCCGAAGGGCTTGAAGGCGGGCAGGGCGGCATAGAAGGTCACGCTTTGCTGGCCGGGCGGCAATTGATTGAGGTCGATCGGTGGCGGCAGCACATCCTCGGCGGGCGCCCGCACCGTCTCGCCATCCGGAAAACGCAGCCCCAGTTCCAGCAGCCGCAAGCTGCCGCTGGCGAGGGCATCGCGGTCGACCTCCAGCTTTAATACGCCCCACGCGTATGGATTTGCCGCAAGAATCGCATCGTTGAGGCGTTGTTCGTGGTAGCGGTCCTGCTGCTGGAAATGCTGGGGGCGCAGAAACAGTCCCTCTCCCCACAAAACTTTGCTGCCCATGTCGCATCCTTTCGAGCCTGCCTCACGGAATCAACACTAGCACCGCCAACGCTTTTCCCCAACCGGCCGCTTTCGGCATAGTTGCAACACGTCAAAATTTCACGTGGCCGGCGACTAGAATGAACCCAATATTCGACAGGGGAAGCCGATGTCCAAGCCCAGCAAATCGTTGCACCGTACGCCCGAGATGAAAGCGCCGCGCGTGCAGATGACGTACGACGTCGAGGTGGGCGACAGCGTCGAGACGCGCGAACTGCCGTTCGTGGTCGGTGTGCTGGCCGACGTGGCCGGCGACTCCGCGGCCGACAAGCGGCGCCTGAAGGAGCGCCCCTTTGTCGCCATCGGGATCGACACCTTCGATGATGTGATGAAGTCGGTCGCGCCGCGCGTGCTGCTCGAGGTGCCCAACCTGATCGAGGGCGGCGACAGCAGCTTCACGGTCGATCTGAGCTTTCGCGCCATGGCCGATTTCCGGCCTGAAGCGGTACTGGCGCAGATCGAGCCGCTCAGGGCATTGCTTGAGGCGCGCACGCGCCTTGCAGTGCTGCGCGCCAGCGTGCTTGGCGAGCGCATGCCATGAGAATCGACGCCG
>CBFGOU010000293.1:0-6160 GCA_965650445.1 uncultured Oxalobacteraceae bacterium
CCGCTCGCCGCGAAATAGCCGCCGACCGCGCCGAGCCCGCCGACCAGGACCAGGGCCCAGCCGCGATGCACGCTCGGCATCATCTCGGCGAGCAAGGCGTAGGTGACCGGGAGCATGCCGCCGGCCGCGGCGCCCATCATGAAGCACATGCCGACATTCCAGTAGAGCGAGGGCATGGCGCCGCAGATCGAGGTGCCGACGAACATCACCGCCGAGAGCAGGATCTCGGCGCTGCCGAACAGGGTCTCGGCCAGCCTCTCGCCCAGCACCACGACGTCGGCGCCGGCCTGGTCGTCGCCCTCGCTCCACGGCTGGCCGTGCCGGAAGGGCGCTTCGAACATGGCGAAAAAGTCGCGTGTGACGGCAGTCCCTCTGGCCGCGATGACCGGCAGGTCGGGCCGCATTGGTTCAACCGGCGCCATCACGTCGTACATGGCGGTGCGCCGCTCGCCCGGCAGGCCGGCCAGCATGGCCAGCGTGTCGCGGTAAGTCAGCTGCACGTCGTTTTGCCAGCCGCGATAGGCCGCGTTGTAGCCTTTCAGCGGGCCGCCGTCGACCAGCGGGGTCAACAGGCGCGCGCTCTTGTGCGGGATCGGGTCGCCCGACATCACGTGCAGGATCGTCAGGGTCGACACGCTCGCCGCCACGCCGATGGCCAGCGTCAGCACCATCAGCGCGGTCAGGGCCGGATTGCGGCGCAGGCTGCGCACGCCGAGGCGGAAGTAGTACTGGAACATGGCCTCTCCTTTACTGCGCGCCGGTGACCAGCGACGGCGATTTGCGCACCAGGTCCGAGACCTGGCCGTCGATGATGTGCACATTGCGCTGCGCGCGCACGGCCAGTTCCGGATCGTGCGTGACCATCAGGATGGTGGTGCCTTGCGCATTGATCTGTTCCAGCAGTTCCATCACGCCGCGCGCCATCTGGGTGTCGAGGTTACCGGTCGGCTCGTCGGCCAGCAGCAGCTTGGGCGATCCGGCCAGCGCGCGCGCGATCGCCACGCGCTGCTGCTGGCCGCCGGACAGTTCGGCCGGATAGTGCTTCAGGCGCGAGGACAGGCCAACCTTGGCCAGCGCGTCTTCGATGCGTTCCTTGCGTTCGCGCGTGTTGAAGCCGCGGTAGCGCAACGGCACGTCGACGTTGTCGAACAGGTTCAGGTCGGGGATCAGGTTGAAGCCCTGGAAAATGAAGCCGAGTTTTTCATTGCGCACGCGCGAGCGGGCGTTGTCGTCGAGCGCCTTGACGTTGACGCCGTCCAGGATGTACTCGCCGTCGGTGAATTCTTCCAGCAGACCGGCAATGTTCAGGAAGCTGGTCTTGCCCGAGCCGGACGGCCCGGTGACGGTGACGAACTCGCCTTGCTCGACGTTGATTTCGAAACCGCGCAGTGCGTGCGTTTCGATCATGTGGGTGCGGTACACCTTGGACAGCCTGGTCATGCGCAGCATGGGAGTTCCTTGTTGGAGGTGGATGGATTATTGATGAACTGCGACGCGGGCGGCGTGGGCGAAGGCGTCGGTGCCGGCCACGACGACCTTGTCGCCCAGCTTGAGTCCGGCGCGGATTTCGACCGCTGACACGCTGGTGGCGCCCAGGGTGACCGGCGTGCGCAGCGCCATGCCGTCGCGCAGCACGTAGGCGAAGCGGCCGCCTTCTTCTTCCACGAAGGAGCCGCGCGGCACCAGCAGCACGTTGGGCCGTTCGTCGATCAGCAGACGCGCGCCGACGCGCTGGTTCTGGCGCAGGCCGGCCGGTTGGGCGCCGTCGAAGCGCACCCGTGCCAGCACCTGGTTTTTGACCACTTCGGGCGACAGCGCCGACAGCTTGCCGGACACGCTGGCGCCGGCGATGTCGACGATGGCGCTCATGCCCAGGCCCAGGTCGGCCACGTAGGTTTCCGGCACTTCCAGCTCGACTTCGAGGCGCGACAGGTCGACCAGCGTCATGAGCGGCGCGTTGGCCGGCACCACGCTCTTGTCCTGCACGGCCAGCGTGCCGATGAAACCGTCGACCGGCGCGCGCACCGACAGTTCGTCCACGCGCCGCTGGGCGTTGGCCAGCGACAGGCGCTGGCGGTCCAGTTCATTGAGGCGGGTTTTGAGGGCCAGGCCGACGTCGTCGCCTTCGAGCGTGGCGGCGCTGGCGGCGTGCCGGGCGCGGATATCGGCCGAGCGCAGGGCGTCGCGCGCTTTCTGATAGTCGATCTTGGCGATCACGCCGACCTGCGCCACGCTTTCGTAGCGCTCCAGGGTGCGCTGGGCGGCCAGGCGCTCGATCTCGGCGGTGTCGGCTTCGCGCGCGGCCAGCAGCTTCTGCTTTTTGGCCAGGATGTGCTGGCGCGCCACTTCCGCTTCCAGCTGCTGGTAGCTGGACTGTTCGCGTTTGAGGGCGTCGGCCAGGTCGGGCGACTCCAGCACCGCCAGCAGCTGGCCTTTCTTGACGGTGTCGCCGGCCGCCACTTTCAGGGTCACCGTCGACGGCGCGGTGGCATACAGCGTGGGGCTGACGGCGGCCACCACGCGGCCATTGACGGCGGCGTCGCGGATCAGGGTGCCGCGCGTGACGTCGGCAATGCGCAGGCGCGCGGCGCTGACGGCGTGTTCGTTGTCGCGCCAGGCTGAAACCAGCAGGGCGGCGGCGCCGATGACGGCGATGGCCGCCATGGCGGCGAGGACGCGCCGCTTGCGTGGCGGCGGCGTGCTGTCGATCTGGTCTTGTTCGGCGGTGTCGCGGATCATGGTCGGCGTCGGCTGGTCGTGAATGCCATCGACATTGCACGATCCGTGCCACACGCTAACTCATTGATTGTATTGAGACGATTCGGGTGTCCGGTGCTGTCCGGACAGCGCTGCCGGCGGACAGCGGACGGCTTGTCCGGCGTTCGCGCCGCCGTTCAGGTAGCGTCCCAGGCAATTAGACGTGCTATACATCATTTCCCAATCGAAATGCGCATTGGCCACAGTCGTCTTGTCTAATATTTAATATTGCCTCGTCATTATGCTGCTGCGAACGCGACGTGAAATCGCGGATAATGTTCAGTTTGGTTTGGTAGGCGAGCAAGGAACCTGTATGAAACTGAATCGATTGGCATGGTACGCCGTCGCATGTGGTCTGGCGCTGATGAACGCCGCCTCCGCCGCCGGTCTGCCGGAACAACAAACCGGGGCTGATGCCCGCGCCAGCAGCGCCACCGCGCCGACTCCCCAGGTGAACGCCGACGCCGCGCTGCAACGGCTACGCGAGCTGATGGATCAGCGTCTGGCGCTCATGCCCGATGTGGCGCGTCATAAATGGCGCAATGGCGGGAAAATCGATGATCTGCCGCGCGAGCGCATCATCATCGCCCGCTTCGTGGCCGAAGCCCAGGCGCTGGGCCTGCCGGCGGCTTGGGCGGAGCGCTTTTTCCGGGCCCAGATCGAAGCGGCCAAGATCGTCCAGCGTGAATGCTTTGCCGCTTGGTCGCGCGCCGGCGCGGGTCCGGTCGGCGATCCGCCAGACCTGGCGACAGAAATCCGGCCACGGTTGGACGCGCTGGAGCGGCCGCTGATGCAGGCCTTGGCCGCGGCCTGGCCGGTGCTGGCCGACCCGGCGCAGCGCGCCCGCATCGCCAAAGCGCCAGGAACCATGCAAGGCGCCGCCCTCAGCGGCGCTGCCGCAGCGCGCGCGCTGGCCCCGTTGATGGACGTCAGTGGCCAGGAGTGAAGTTGCAACACGATGGCGGCCAGCTAGCGCCATCCTTTGTTGTGCCCAGGCGTTCCGTCGCCGCCTTGTGGCTAGGCGCTATTGAGCAAATTCTTGCGCAGCGCTTCCAGCTGGCTTTTCAGCTGGTCGATCTCGTTGGCTGCGCAGCCGGTGGCGCAGCTCACTTCCGGACTGAGCTTGGCCGCTTCGACGCGCAGGGCCTGGCCGGCATCGCTGAGCGAGATGATGACTTGGCGCTCGTCGCCGGCCGCGCGCACCCGGCTCAGCAGGCCAGCCTGTTCCATGCGCTTGAGCAGGGGAGTCAGCGTGGCGGAGTCGAGAAACAGGCGCTCGCCGATCTCCGACACTGTCAGCTCGTTTTTCTCCCACAACACCATCATGACCAAGTATTGCGAGTAGGTCAGGCCGAGCTTGCCCAGGAGTTTGCGGTACAGCTTGCTCATTGCCAGCGAGGTCGAGTACAGCGCGAAACACAGCTGGCCGTCGAGCTTGGGGACTTGGCTTGATTCGATATCCATGCGGACGAGTATATATAGCGCGCTATCGAATAGCCAGCGTATTTTCGTCCCCCGCCTTTGCGGGAGCAGGCTCGCGCGGAGGCTTTATTTGAGGCGCTGTTTCAACTCGGCGGCCGCCTGGTCCAGCGCGCTGCGGGTCGCGGGCAGCTTGCTGAGCACATTGAGCAAGCCGAAGTCGTGAATCATGCCGTTGTAGCGCACGGTTTTCACGTCCACGCCGGCGGCGTCGAGCTTGCGGCCGTAGGCTTCGCCCTCATCGCGCAGCACATCGAATTCGGCGGTCTGGATCAATGTTGGCGGCAAGCCTTGCAACTGGGCGGTCGTGGCCTGCAGCGGGGAGGCATGGATGTCCTTGCGGGCAGCCGCGTCGCGGGTGTAATTGTCCCAGAACCACACCATCAGGTTTTTGGTCAGGAAATGGCCCTCGGCGAAGCGCTGGTAGGAAGGCGTGTCGAAGTTGGCGTCGGTCACCGGCCACAGCAGTACTTGCGCCTTCAAGGCCGGGCCGCCCTGTTCCTTGGCCATCAAACTGACCACGGCGGCCATATTGCCGCCGACACTGTTGCCGGCCACGGCCAGGCGACTGCCATCGACCTGGATTTCCTTGCCGTGGGCGGCGACCCAGCGGGTGGCCGCGTAGGCTTGCTTGATGGCCACGCCGTAGCCGGCTTCCGGCGAGGGTGTGTAATTGACGAACACGGCGGCGGCGCCCGAGCCGGCCACCAGGTCGCGCACCAGGCGCTCATGGGTGGGGAAGTCGCCCAGTACCCAGCCGCCGCCGTGGAAGAACATGAACGCCGGCAAGGTTCCTTTGACGCCGGCGGGGCGCACGATGGTCAGGGTGACCGGCTTGCCATCCAGCGTGACGGTCTTCTGGCTGACGTCCGCGGCGGGCAGGGCGGCCTTGACGCCGGCCTGGGCGTTGACCAGCACGGCGCGGGCGGCGGCCGGGGTCATCTGTTCGAGCGGCTGGCCGCCTTCGAGGGCTTTCAGGAAATCGGCAGTGTGGCGTTCGACGCCGGGCAGGCTGGCCGCAAAGGCGTTCGAGACCGACAGCGCGAGGGCCGACAGGGCGGCAAGGGTTTTCAGCGATTTCATGATGAGGTCCTATATAAGTAGCTAGTTATTTAATAGTGCGCTATGTTTTTGGGGGCATGGCGGCATGTGTGCACAGCCATGTGGCGAGTATAAGTAGCGCGCTATTTAATAGCAAGTAATTTATTTGTGGCCTGGCTGGCGCCAAGTTCTGCTCTCTGCATGGCAAGCAAATAGCCAACCCAGCAAAACCGGTGAAGATGAAAGCGCTGGGTCAGCGGGTTGTAGCCCAATCCCCGCTGGTCGGCAAGAGACAGGCCCGCGACGGCAGCCATGTTCAGCAATTCGCGTGGTTTGATGAAGCGGCCGAACTGATGGGTGCCGCGCGGCAATATGCGCAGTACATACTCCACGCCGACGATCGCGGTCAGGTAGCTCAGCGGGTTGCGATTAATTGTGGAAAAGAATACCCAACCGCCCGGTTTGACCAACTCGGCGCATGCCGCTACGACGGCCTGCGGTTGGGGCACATGCTCCAGCATTTCCATGCAAGTGACGATGTCGTACTGCCCGCCGTGTCCGACAGCCCAGTCTTCGGCACTGCTCGTCACGTAGTCGACATCGATGCGCTGGCCTTGCGCATGCCAGCGGGCGATCTGCAACGGCTTTTCGGCAAGGTCAATTCCGGTGACACGCGCTCCCCGGCGCGCCATCGCTTCGGCCAGAATGCCGCCGCCGCAACCGACGTCGAGTACGGCCTTGGCGTCCAGCTTGCAGAGCTGGTCGATCCATTCGAGCCGGTGAGGATTGATGCGGTGCAGGGGTTTGAACTCGGAATTTTCGTCCCACCAGCGGGTGGCCAGCTTGTTGAAGCGCGCCAGCTCAGCCGGGTCAGCGTTCAGTG
>CBFGOU010000294.1:0-6151 GCA_965650445.1 uncultured Oxalobacteraceae bacterium
CCAACAGCCTGCTGGCGCTGCTGACCTGGGTGGCGCTCAGCGCGATCGGGCTGGAAAATGCCGGCGCCTGGGCCGTGTTTGCGGGGCTGATGCACATCATTCCTTACTTCGGCCCGCTGCTGATCACGGTGGCCACCGGCTTGGTGGCCTTCATGCAGTTCGAGTCGCTGCGCATGGTGCTGCTGGTGGCAGGCAGTTCGCTGGCCATCGCGACCTTGGTCGGCACCGTGATCGCTACCTGGATGACCGGCAAGATCGCCAAGATGAACCCGGCCGCCGTGTTCGTCAGCCTGTTGTTCTGGGGCTGGCTGTGGGGGATGTGGGGTTTGCTGCTGGGCGTGCCGGTGGTGGTGATGATCAAGGTCGTGGCCGAGCGGGTGGAAGGCATGGACGTGCTGGCCGAGTTGCTGGGAGAGTAGGGACGGGCGGTGCGCCAGGCCAGGAACGCCGGTCGGATCGGTCGTTTTTGCTCTCGGCTGCCCTGTTCGTCGCGCGCGATGGGTTCCTGCCTTCGCAGAAACGACCTCTTAGCGCACGTCGGCCACCTTGGTCGCGCCGGTTTCCTCCTTGCTTTTGTCCTTCAGACTGCCCAGGGACAGCGCATACTGGCGCGCAAACTCCGCTCCCAGGAAAAAGATCTGTGCCGAGTAGTAGACCCACAGCAGCAACGCGATCATCGATCCGGCCGCACCGAAACTGCTGGCCACGCCGCTATTGCCGATATACAGGCCAATCAGGAATTTGCCGATGGTGAACATGGCCGCCGTGCCGAGCGCGCCGATGACCACGTCCCGCCAGGACAGTTTGATACGCGGAAGCATTTTGTAGATCACCGCGAACAGGGTCGCAATCACCAGGAAACTGAACAGCCAGGCCACCCAGGACAGCAGGACCGCCGCCTCTTTCCACATGCCGGTGAAGTAGTGCTCCACCACCGCCAGCGCGGCGCTGACCACCAGCGACACCATCAGCAGGAAGGCCAGCACCAGGATCAGCCCGAACGAGAGCAGGCGCGTGCGCACGGTATCCCACCAGCTTGCGTCCTTGGGCTTGGGAACGTTCCAGATTTCATCCAGACTGTCCTTCAGTTCGGCAAACACGCTGGTCGCCCCGAACAGCAGCAGCAGGGTGGCAATCACGGTTGCCCACACGCCGCTTTCCTTGTTGCGCGCTCCCGCCAGTACCAGGGTGATGGCTTCGGCGCCCTGCTTGCCGACCAGGCTGCGCAGCTCGTCCAGCAACTGGCCCTGGGCTGCCTCGGCGCCGTAAAAGAAGCCGGCGATGGCAATGACCAGCACCAGGATGGGGGCGATCGAGAACAGGGTGTAGAAGGCCAGTGCGGCACCTTTGCTGGCGGCGCGGTGGTCGATCCATTCGCTGACGGCGCAGCGCATCACGTGCACCAGCTTTTGAGAAAATGGCTGCCATTTTTCTTCGGTACCGAGCATGTTTCCTCCGTTGTGATCGAAGCGTCGCCGGGCCTGGCTCCGCTTCCGGTGGCCCGCCAACCGCACCGGCCTGGCGTTCCCTGGTGATGCTGCCTGGCGGCCAGGCTGTTACTGCACGCGGCGCTCCACCGTGATCTGCTCGACCTCGACACGGCGATTCGGTTCCAGGCAGCGGATCAGCGCGGCACGGTTCTTGTCGGTGCAGGTGACCACCGGATTGGCTTCGCCCCTGCCGTAGGCTTTGAGGCGCTCGCCGGAAATGCCCTTGGCGATCAGGTAGTCGCGCACGGCGTTGGCGCGGCGCTCCGACAATTTTTGGTTGTACTTGCTCGAACCCAGCCGGTCGGCATAGCCGTTGATGTCGACGTCGGTGATGGACGGATCGGCCGCCAGCGCGGCGGCGATTTCGTCCAGCCGCGGTTGCGGCGCGTTGAGGGTGGCGCTGTTGAATGCAAACAGTTCCGTGGCCGATAAGGTGACCTTTTCGAAACGCGGCGGCGGCGGTGGGGGAGGGGGCGGCGGTTCCACCGGTGCCGGCGGCGGGGTGACGACGGCCGGCGCCGGTTGAACCGGCGGCGGCGGTGGTGCCGGCGGCTTGTTGAACGCGTAATTGAAGCCCACCGTCAGATAGCGGTTCAGGCTGCGGTCGAAACCGAACAGCTGCGAGTCGCGCAGGCGGCCGCGCACGGCGCGCAAATCGGCCTGCATCGACCATTGATCGGTCAGGCTCAGCTGGAAACCCAGGCCGGCGGTGACGTAGGGCGACGTTTTGTGGACATTGCGGACGGGATTTTCCACCTTGTCGCGCTCGGCACCCACGCCGAACAGCAGGAAGGGACGGAAATTGGCGCGCGATAACATCAGCAGCGCATCGGCGCTCACCAGGGTTTGGGTGTAGCGCGCCGGGTCTTCTTTGGCGCGCATGTGGGTGGCGCCGAACTGCACATCCCAGTTGGGGTGCAGCGGCTTGCCGACTTTGATGCCGCCGCCCCAGTCGCGTTTGTCCAGGCCGAACTGGTCGTCGGGTTCGGCGTACACGACGCTGGGCTGGATGTACCAGGATGGATTGATGGTTTGGGAAAGGGCCGGCCCGGCCAGCCACAACATGGTGCTTGCAAAGGCAATTTTCTTCGTATTATTCACAGGGAACTCCCAGATTGTTAGTGAAAATGTTGGACATCGCGTGCTTCATTTGCTGATTGCGCTGCTAGCACTGATATTCGACTGGGGATCTGGGCTGTGAGTTCAGCCATTCCACGGGAACCGGCACGATCTTTGCGCCGTGGTGGCATTTCTACAACATTCCGTAAAACTGGCGATTTTTACAAGAAAAATCGCGCGGTGCGGGAACTATTTTTCCGCCGCCGCGCGATGCCTGCCGCGTCAATGACGCAGACTTAGTTTCCTGGCGACTCGTCAGTTGGTCTTTTCCGGCACGACGATGGTCGTGTCGCCAGGCTTGCCTGGTTCGCCTTTTTCTCCCTTTTCGCCCGGCGCTCCGGCTGGACCTTGCGGTCCGGGCACCGGCACCGGTACGGCCACGGTGGACGGCGCTTGGGCGGCAGCAGGAGTTTCCACCGGGGTGACGATGGTCGCTGGCGGATTGACGGTGGTTTTCTCGCAGGCCGAGAGCGCGGCGACTGCCAACATTGCTGCCAGGATGCTTGTTTTCATGATGGTTTCCTTTATGAAGAGAGTTTTGCGTGCCGGGAAGGCAGGCCAACAACAAGACGATTCGGTGCACACGCGAGCGGCGCGCGACAGGGCCAGATTAGCTACACGGTCGAGGCTGCTCTGTACGCGAACGCACGCACCGTGGCTGAAATGCCATGAACTGTAAATACGAAAATGTTTGTCAACTCTGCAGTTATTCATTGGAAATGTTCGATGGCGCACAGACCAGTTGATCCTGAGCAGGCAATCTGGGACCCAGTTGAACGAACCGACCTGTGGCAAAGCTGTCCAACGGCTGGTGGTGGTTCGAACGAATGACGATCTCTTTCCATGGAGTATTCAAATGCAAGCAAGGACTCAACAGAATAACAACGCGGCACAGAACGAAGTGACCGCCAAACATTCCTCGGCCAATTCCTCGTTGATCGAACGCGTCGCGCCACAGCCAGCCGAACGCGCGCCGATCTCGATGGCCCCGATTGAGCGGGTACGCTCGACATCGGCGACGCAGCGCCGCATCGAAAACATGCAAAAGCTGATCGGCGAACTGTCGACCCACGAGATGCTTGCCGACGAAATTGCCTGGTTTCTCAAGTTTTCCCCGTCGGGGGCGCGCAAATACATCCGCGACCTGCGCGAGGCTGGCGTGATCGAACTGGCACGCTATATCGAAGGCACCGCCACCTACCTGGGCAAGGCGGTGTACCAGATCTCGCCCGATCCGGAGCGGGTCAAGGCATTCCTGGCAGCGATCGTGCAGCCGAAACGCGAAGGTGCCGCGCCGCGCAAGGAGCGTCCGGGCCTGCGCGAGCAGAGCATGGCCGGCACCGGCCGCCATTTCCACATCCTGGCCGACGACACGCATTATGCGATCCGCGTCAACCGCAGCCCGGTGGCGCGCGATCCGCTGGTGGCGGCCCTGTTCGGTGCCGCACCGGCGGCCGGCAGCAAGGAAGGCAATTCCTGACGGTCGCGCCGGACAGGTCCGGCTGGCATCGTCCATGGGTAAAAACAGGCCGGCCGAGACCGGCCTGTAGGCGTTTGCGTCCGCATTCGGTCAGTTTTTTTCCGTAGGGCATAATGGGCCCTCGGCGCCCGTGCGCCTGATGGGGGAGCGGAATGGCTGACGACATGAGCACGCAGGAGCGGCTTGCCACGCATGGCTTTGCCCTTGTGAGCGGGGTATTGATTGCGGCCCAGATAGAGCACTTGCAGACTGCGCTGGCGGATATGGACACTGGCCCGGGTCTGCGCGATCTCGCGCTCAGGGTCGACGCCGTCCGCACGCTGGCGTGCTCTGCGGCCGTGCGCGCCTTGGTCGACCCTGTGCTGGGGCCGCAGGCCGCCGTGGTGCGTTCCATCTTCTTCAACAAGCGTGCCGACCTCAACTGGCAAGTCGCCTGGCATCAAGACTTGACCATCGCTGTGCGGGAGCAAGCCAGCGTGGAGGGCTTCGGTCCCTGGTCGCTCAAACAAGGCATTGTTCATGTGCAGCCGCCGCTGGCGGTGCTCGAACGGATGCTGACGGTGCGTATCCATCTGGATGATGCGGACGCCGACAACGGGGCGCTGTGGGTAGTGCCCGGCTCGCATGCAGGCGGCCGGCTGGCCGCTGCCGACGCCGCGCAAGCCGCCCATGCCGCCTGTACCCATCTGTGCGCGGCCCATGCCGGCGACGCGCTCCTGATGCGTCCCCTGATCCTGCATGCCTCGCGCAAATCGAGTTCGGCACGGCCCCGCCGCGTGCTCCACCTGGAATTTGCCGCAGATCCATTGCCAGTTCCGCTGAGATGGCATGAGTGGATCGCTTAGTGGGTGTTTCAACACGGGCAGGGCTAAGCGCAGCGACGAAGACAGTGCGCGTGCGCGGCAAGGAGCTGCAACGACACCCTGCCCATGTTTGAAACAGCCTCTTGGCCAGCCGGCCGCGCCCCGCGCCGTCCACCGCCGAATTGCGGTATGTTGGCAGGGCGATGTTGTCGCATCGTCTCATCAATTTAGTAATTGAAAACGCTGCAAGGCGCCCCAGATGGTGCTCTGTGGCGCTTTGATGACGCCCATCCATGTGCACCCAAAGGACTCCCATGTTACCGACCCCAGATTCTCTCGAAGGCAAGCCTGTTCCGAACGTGACGTTCAAGGCGCGCCCGAACGACCAATGGAAAGACATCACGACCGGTGAGCTGTTCAAGGGCAAGACCGTGATCGTGTTTTCCCTGCCGGGCGCCTACACGCCGACCTGCTCGTCGACCCACCTGCCGCGCTACAACGAACTGGCGCCGGTCTTCAGGCAGCATGGCGTGGACGAGATCGTCTGCATGGCGGTCAACGATGCCTTCGTCATGAACGAGTGGAAAACCGGCCAGGACGCCGACAATATCACCGTCATCCCCGATGGCAATGGCGACTTTTCCAAAGGCATGGGCCTGCTGGTCGACAAGCGCAATCTGGGCTTCGGCATGCGCTCGTGGCGCTACTCGATGCTGGTCAAGGACGGCATCATCGCCAAGATGTTCATCGAGCCGGAGAAAGACGGCGATCCCTTCGAAGTGTCGGATGCCGAAACCATGCTGCACTACATCGCGCCGGACGCCGAGGTGCCGGAACCGGTCGTGATATTCGCCAAGCCGGGCTGCCCGCATTGCGCGCGTGCCAAGGCGGCCCTTAAGGCGCACGGCCTGAAGTACACCGAAATCTCGCAAGACCAGCGCATCAACAGCAGCGTGCTGCGCGCCGTGTCGGGTGCCTCCACCTGGCCGCAGGTATTCATCGGCGGTAAGCTGATCGGCAACGCCGACGCGCTCGACGCGCATTTCGCAGCCAAGGCTGCTTAAGTCCAGCGGAGCCGCCGTGCCGATCCTGTCCGTGCTCGACCAGTCGCCTGCCGTCAAGGGGCAGACCCCGGCCGACGCGATTCCCGCCACCCTGGCGCTGGCGCGCCATTGCGATGCGCTCGGCTATGCGCGTTACTGGCTGTCCGAGCACCACAATAGCGCCAGCGTGGCCGGCAGCGCGCCGGAAGTGCTGAT
>CBFGOU010000295.1:0-6130 GCA_965650445.1 uncultured Oxalobacteraceae bacterium
CGACGTGGATGTAATCGCGCACGCCGGTGCCGTCCGGGGTCGGATAATCGCCGCCGAACACCGACAGCGAGGCACGCTGGCCGACCGCCACCTGGGTGATGTAAGGCATCAGATTATTCGGGATGCCGTTCGGCGACTCGCCGATCAGGCCGCTCTCGTGGGCGCCCACCGGGTTGAAGTAGCGCAGCAGCGCGATGCGCCAGCCCGGATCGGATTTGTACAGGTCGCGCAGCATCTCTTCGATGTGCAGTTTGCTGCGCCCGTAAGGATTGGTGGCCGACAGCGGGAAGTCTTCGCGGATGGGCACCGTGGCCGGGTCGCCGTACACCGTGGCCGAGGAGGAAAACACCAGCGACTTGACGCCGGCCTTGGCCATGCTCTCGAACAGCACGATGCTGCCGGTGACGTTGTTGTCGTAATAGCGCAGCGGCTGGGACACCGATTCGCCCACCGCTTTCAGGCCGGCGAAGTGCACCACCGCGTCGAAACGGTCGGAGGCGAAGGCCGCTTCGATGGCGGCGCGGTCGCGGATATCGGCTTCGATGAAGGGCAAGCGCTTGCCGGCGATCTGCTCGACGCGGTCCTTGACGCCGACTTTGGCGTTGGAGAGGTTGTCCAGTGCGACCGGCTCATGGCCGGCCTTGATCAATTCAACGCAGGTGTGGGAACCGATGTAGCCCAGTCCGCCCGTCACTAAGATTTTCATGCTGTATTCTCGCTTTCATCCATCGGCAAATGCCGCCCGGCGATGCGCAGGCGGCGCTGAATTGTAGATTGTATACGGAATGCCTCACTCGCCGCGAGGCAGAACCCGCGCGCGGCTCATCCGGTTCAAGAGAGCGTCGACGGAAATCCAGGCCAGCTGGTCGTCGAATTCGCCGCCCTGCCCGCGCGTGCCGTCCGAGCGCGCGCGCTGCATGAAGACGGTGTGGGCGACGGCGTTGGCGCGCTCGTCGCGGTTGGTGGTGGCGCTGCCCGGCTGGGCGATGCCGGCCACGCTCACGCCCAGATTGTCGCGTCCACTGGAAAGCACCACCGCGGCGGCGCACTGGAAACCCAGCGAACAGTTGGCATTGCCGGCCAGGTAGACCAGGCGCTCATCCAGGCGCGTGACGACCGATTTGGTGCCGACCGCGATCGTGGGCTGCAGGGGCGCGGTGGTCATGACCGGGGTGACGCTGTAGCGCAAAAGGCGGCCCCAGCCGTCGCCGGGAGGGATGCCCAGGCTGGCCCAGGGCAGAAAGCCGGTACAGCTTTGTTCGGTGTCGCAGCGGCCGTCGAATTCGCGGCCCGACGCGGTTTCACGCGCCGGCCGCGGCAGGCGGCCATTGGCCAGCGCGAAGCCGATCAGCGCGTCGCGCGCCTGCCTCAGGGCCGCTTCGGTCTGGCGCTCGGGCGCGGCGCGCAGATCGAAGCGCGCCACGCCGTTCAGGAACACCGATACGGCGCCCAGGCCGACCACCGCCAGCAGCAGCAGCAAGGCCGCTCCGCGCTGGCGCAGGGCCGGCAACAGCATTACAGGCGCCACACCTTGATGCCGGCTTCGCGCAGGCCGTCGGCATCGAAGCAGGCCTTGACGTCGATGAAGGCGCCGCCCTTGATCAGCTTTTTCTGGAAGTCTTCCACGGCGATCTCGGTGAACTGCTTGTGGCAGACCGCCGCCACGATGGCGTCGGCGCGCGGCAGTTCTTCCCAGCTGTACAGGCGCACGCCGTATTCGTGCTTGGCCTCGTCGGAGTCGGCATACGGATCGTGCACATGCACTTCGACGCCGTAGGCGCGCAATTCGTTGATGACGTCGGCCACCTTGGAGTTGCGCAGGTCGGCGCAGTCTTCCTTGAAGGTCAGGCCGAGCACGTTGACGCGCGCGTCCTTCACGTAGCTGCCGCAGGCGATCATGTTCTTGATGGTCTGCTCGGCGATGTACTTGCCCATGCCGTCGTTGATGCGGCGCCCGGCCAGGATCACCTGCGGGTGGTAGCCGACCATGTCGGCCTTGTGGGTCAGGTAGTACGGGTCGACGCCGATGCAGTGGCCGCCCACCAGGCCTGGATGGAACTTGAGGAAGTTCCATTTGGTGCCGGCCGCCTTGAGCACTTCGGAGGTATCGATGCCGATCTTGTCGAAAATGATGGCCAGTTCGTTCATCAGGGCGATGTTCAGGTCGCGCTGGGTGTTTTCGATCACCTTGCAGGCTTCGGCCGCCTTGATCGAGGAGGTGCGGTGCACGCCCGGCTCGACGATGGTTTCATACATCGCCGCCACCCTGTCCAGCGTTTCCGGAGTATCGCCGGCCACGACCTTGATGACGTTGGTGAGCATGTGCTTGCGGTCGCCCGGGTTGATGCGCTCGGGCGAATAGCCGACGAAGAAATCTTCCTTCCATTTCATGCCGGAAGTTTTTTCCAGCACGGGAATGCAGACTTCCTCGGTGGCGCCCGGATACACGGTCGACTCGTACACCACGATGGCGCCCTTTTTCATGTTGCGGCCCACGCAATCGGACGCGCCGATGAGCGGGCGGAAATCCGGGTTGTGCGCCTCGTCGACCGGGGTCGGCACGGCCACGATGATCACGTCGGCCTCGGCCAGGCAGGCCGGGTCGGTGTGGTATTCGGCGTATTCGGCCGCGCGCATCTGCTCGTCGGACAGTTCGCGCGAGGGGTCGATGCCGCGCCGGCAGGATTCCACTTTGGATTGAGAGATATCGAGGCCGATGGTGCGGCCGTGTTTGCCAAACTCGACAACGAGGGGAAGGCCGACGTAGCCGAGGCCGATGACGCCAATAGTAGTCATAACAAAACTCACTTCAATTATAGAGTGGGAGGGGTGTGGCGGCGCACTGCTTCCTTGAGGAACAGTCCGATGAACGCCATGTCTTCGATGAAATAGCGGCGGAACATGCGGCGCGGTTCCTGCAGGAATCGGTAAAACCATTCCAGGCCGGACTTCTGCATCCACACGGGGGCGCGCTTGACCTTGCCGACGGCCACGTCGAAGGTGCCGCCAACGCCCATGGCGAAGGGGATTTTCATGCTGGCCTGGTATTGGCCGAGGAAATGCTCTTTTTTCGGCGAGCTGATCGCCACGAACAGCAGGTCGGCCTTGGCGGCGGCGATCTGCTCGACCACCCCGGCCTCTTCTTCCGGCTTCCAGTAGCCGTTGCGGTAACCGGCGATGGTCAGGCCGCGGTACTTGCGTTCATAAGCGCTTTTCACGCCGGACACGACTTCTTCGCGCGCGCCCAGCAGGAACACGCGCCAGCCTTTTTCGGCGGCGCGGCGCATCAGCGCCTCGAACAGGTCGACCCCGGCCACGCGCTCCTTGATCGGACGGCCCAGCAGGCGCGAGGCCCACACCACCGGCATGCCGTCGACATTGATCAGCGCGCATTCATTGATGATGCGGCGCAGTTCGGAATCGCGGCTGGCCTTGACCAGCTTGTCGACATTGACCACCACGTGCTGGTGGGGCGACCCGTCGGCGATGAAGCCTTCGACGCGCTGCAGGGTTTCCTCCATGGTGAGGTTGTCCATGTGGCAGCCCATCATGCTGATGCGCTCGCTGTTCATGCGCCCTCCCCGTTCAGTTCCTTGGTCAGAATGGCGACGATGCGCTCGGCGGCCTTACCGTCCCACAAGTGGGGACGGCGGCCCAGCTTGCCTTCGCCGCGCAAGACCTGGCGGGCGGCGGCGACGATTTTCGCCGGATCGGTTCCGGCCAGCACGTTCGAGCCTTCCTCGACGGTGACCGGGCGCTCGGTGTTGTCACGGATGGTGATGCAAGGCACGCCCAGCGCGGTGGTTTCTTCCTGCAGGCCGCCGCTGTCGGTCAGCACCACGGCGGCGTCCTTCCACAGATCGAGGAAGGCCATGTAGGCTTGCGGGCCGACCAGGGTGATGTTCGGGCCCAGGTCGATGCCGAAGCTGTCCAGATTGGCGCGGGTGCGCGGATGCACCGGGAAGATCAAGGGCAGTTCGGCCGCGATCTCGATCAGAGCGCCGGCCACCTTGCGCATCGACTCGGCGTCGTCGACATTGGAGGGGCGGTGCAGGGTCACCACGCCGTACTTGCCGCCGCCTTCACGGCGCTGCGCTTTCCAGCCGCTGGTATCGAATTGCGCGCTGGACGTGGCCAGCTTGTCGGCCTGATACAGCACGTTGTCGACCATCACATGGCCGACGTAATGTATTGCCGCGTCGGCCTTGCCTTCGCGGCGCAGATGCTCGACCGCGCTCGGCTCGGTGACGAAAAACCAGTCGGTGATGCTGTCGGTGACGAGGCGGTTGATTTCCTCGGGCATGGTCAGGTCGCCGCTGCGCAGGCCGGCTTCGACGTGGGCGACGGGAATGTTGAGTTTTTTGGCGGAAATGGAACAGGCCAGGGTCGAGTTGACGTCGCCCACCACCAGCACCGCCGCCGGGCGCTTGGCCAGGCACAGTTCTTCGAACGCGACCATGATCCTGGCGGTTTGCTGGGCATGGCTGCCCCCGCCCGCGCCCATGAAGACATCCGGCTGCGGAATGCCGAGCTCTTCAAAGAAGACCTCGTTCATGTCGCGGTCGTAGTGTTGCCCGGTATGAATAATCTGGAATGTCAGCGCGCTTTGCTGCTGCAGGGCACGGACGATCGGCGCGATTTTCATGAAATTGGGCCGCGCGCCAGCGACCAGATAAATCAGGGGCATAATCTTCCACTGCGTATAAAAATTGCAATTATAGTTAGAAAGATCAGACCCTGCCCTGCCCTGCTGGGCAATCGTGCGCGGGCTAAGAAGGTGTTTCAAATGCGCATGGCCCACTTGCCACTCCTCGCCATTTTCTAACGACAATCATGGGGGGGGTATGGCAGCAAGGACCCGCCGGCAAGCACAACAGCTGCCAAGGTTCGACAGCGGAAGACGCTCTGGTGCACGACTGCTGGGCGCCGTGCTGGTAGCTTGGTGGCGTCACCGACGCGCTATGCAATGACCACCTGTTGCACGCGTTGCCACGACGCATAAGGTCAAACAGAAAATCTCTGGCTACTTCCGCACGCTCGAAAGCGCCCAGCATTTCTGCAGCATCCGCCCCTCCTCGACACGTTGCGCAAGCGGTGACACGGCATGTTCAAGGTGCCGCAACGCGCATTTGCTGGCGCTCCTATTCGGTCAGCCGAATTCCAACTGAACAGTCACAAGCTCGCATCGCCGGCGTTTCGGTCGGGCCATTCATATTTCCCGCCCAAAAATCCCGGGTACTACACGTTCAGGACATTGAACGCATTTTCAAAAAGAGAGTCTGAATTGCGTGTCTCCGCGGGATGTCGCACGCGCCTATTGCCGGCCTTTCAGCAACTCATATTTCAAACAAAAAGGACTATGATGGAATCTCATACCTCAAGGCTCTTAATATTACTCGTGTGTGTCAGCGGGCTTCTTTTTGGCTGCGCGACCGCCCGCCCTTACCGAACGGTGTTGGTTGAGCCGGGATCCGTCAGCTGTCCGCCAGATTTAGCGACTACTTTGAAACAGTGCTCTAACATCACACCTGAAACAGCTCCAGACTACGAACTTCACTTTGTAGAATTCGATGACCAGGGCTGGGTAGTTTCCATGCCAGCAGGATCGGCAGCGCAGCCCGACGGCAAGTTGTCCAGTCAGACCGATCATCTCATGAAACGGTTAAGCAAATTGCTGGGCGATGATCAGCAGTATCTGAATGTCATCCTTTATGTCCATGGGTGGAAACACGACGCGAAGGTCGATGACGAGGATGTCAAGCGTTTTAGACGGATCCTGGCATCAGCGGGAACAATAGAATCAAGCAAAAGCGGGACGCCGAGGAAGGTTCTCGGAATCTATGTTGGGTGGCGCGGGAAATCGTGGAATTTGCCCAACTCAATGATTAACCTGAGTTTCTGGTCTCGTAAATCTGCGGCGCTCCGTGTCTCCCATGGTGCCGTGCAGGAACTGTTTTCGCGTTTGCGAACGGTCCAGAGACACTACAACAGCAACGTGGATAGTCCCGACTGTGCCGCACCGAGAAATGGCCGAATTACAACGAGCGGCTGCAGAGTTCGAATGTTAATGATCGGGCACAGCTTTGGCGCTTGGATATTGTATTCCGCGATCTCCGGTCCATTAATCTCA
>CBFGOU010000296.1:0-6126 GCA_965650445.1 uncultured Oxalobacteraceae bacterium
AGATCCTGCGCCGCCGCGGCTGGATCGCCTGCGCGCTGGTGTGGCCGCCCGCGCATCAGCTGCGTGCCCTGCGTGAATTGATTGCACTCGGCTATGTGCGCGGCCTGCAGGCCAAGCTGGATGAAATCGCCGCGCTGGGGCCGCAATACACAAGCATCACGACCACGCTGCGCCAGTACGTGGCACGCTTCGAACTAGATGCAATGTCGCAATTTCTCGAAAGGGCTGAACGCCATGATGCCGAACCTGTTTGAGCGCCGTGCGAACGCGGTGGTGCTGATCGTCGACGACGCGCCGGAGAATCTGGCGATGCTGCATGACTCGTTGGACGAATCCGGCTTCACGGTACTGGTGGCCAGCAGCGGCGAGGCGGCCCTGGCGCGCGCGCGCGAGATCCTGCCCGACATTATCCTGCTCGACGCGGTCATGCCGGGCATGGACGGTTTCGCAGTGTGCCGCCAGATGCGGGCCGACATCGCCACCCGGCACATCCCGGTGATCTTCATGACCGGGCTGACCGAGACCGAGCACGTGCTGGCCGCCTTCCAGGCCGGCGGCACGGACTACATCAACAAGCCGCTGCGCCAGAGCGAAGTGGTGGCGCGCATCGGCGCGCACCTGCAGACGGCGCAGCTGATGCATCAGGCGCGCAGTGCGCTCGACGTGTTCGGCAATGCCGTGATTGCCGTCACGCCCGACAACTGGCGCATCGTCTGGCAGACCCCGCTGGCGCGCCAGTGGATGCAGCGCTATCTGGCGCGCCAGGACGATGGCTCGGACACGCCGCCAATGTTGCGGGCGTGGCTGGAAGCGGCGGCGATCGGCCCGGTCGCGCCGCTAAGCGTGGCGCACGGTGCGAGCCGGGTGAGCTTTTCCATCGCCGCGCGCGGCGAGCAATGGATGGTGGTGCTGCGCGAAGAGTCCGATACCGCGCAGCTGAATGCGCTGATGGCCTTGTTCAAACTGACCCAGCGCGAAGCCGAGGTGCTGCATTGGGTCACGCAGGGCAAGACCAACCGCGATATCGGCGATATCCTGGGCACCAGTCCGCGCACGGTGAACAAGCACCTGGAGCATGTGTTCAGCAAGCTCAACGTCGAGACGCGCACGGCGGCGGCGGCGCTGGCGATGCGCAAGGTGCGCACCGCCTTGGCCGATATGGGTGCCGCCGTCTGAACCCTTTCACGGGTCTGCCGGACGGTGCGAATGAGCGGGTTGCATCTTTCCTATATCCACCACTTCCCGGTGACATAGCCTCCGACAAATCACATCAAAGTGAGTGACGCGCCCTTGCCAGGCCTCGTCGCATGGATATTTCACGTCGTCCGGCAGCAAAAACCGGCGCTGGAAAGGCAATTCAAGGCATTTCCATGTGGAATTATTGTAGGGTATTTTGTCATTGGTTTTGATGATTAATACAATTTCCATGAGGCCGGCAGAAAGCCATAATCGTTTCCGCCCATAAACCCATATCAGCCACTTTCGCCGCTGATGATGGGAGAAAGCCGGAAATCTTTAATAAATAAGAAATGGAGACGATTATGCATTTGAAAAAGACACTGGTATGCCTGGCGGCGGGTCTGCTGGTCTCGCTGAACGCCACGGCCGAAACTTATCGCTGGGATAACGTTGCCATGGGCAGCGGCGGCTTCGTCACGGGCGTCGTTGCCAGCAAGAGCGAGCGCGGCGTGGTGTTCGCGCGCACCGACGTGGGCGGCGCCTACCGCTGGGATGGCCAGACCGGGCGCTGGGCGGCAATGACGGACTGGCTGTCCGAGAGCGACAGCGGCCTGATGGGCGTAGAGTCGCTGGCGATCGACCCGCGCAACGCGGCCAACGTGTACATGCTGCTCGGCACTAGCTACCTCAGCAACGGCAAGACCGCGATCTTGCGCTCGACCGACTATGGCAAGCACTTCGAAATGATCGACGTGACGGCCCAGTTCAAGGCGCACGGCAACGGCATGGGCCGCTCGAACGGCGAGAAGCTGCAGGTCGACCCGGGTTCGGGCAACGTGCTGTTCGTGGGCACGCGCCGCGACGGCCTGTTCAAGAGCGTCGATTCGGGCGCAACCTGGGCCCGCGTGAACGGGCTCCCCGTGACCAGCACGCCCAACGACAACGGCATCAGCTTCGTGCTGCTCGATCCGGCCAGCGTCAGCCAGGGCACGGCCAGGCGCATCTTCGTCGGCGTGTCGCGTTACGGCTCGGTGGGACCGAACCTGTATTTCAGCAAGGACGGCGGCGTCACCTTCGCCCCGGTCGCGGGCGCGCCCGCCGGCCTGATGCCGCAGCGCGCGGCGATCACCTCCAAGGGCCGCCTGTACCTGACCTACGCCAACGGCGCGGGCCCGCACGCGCTGAAGGATTCGGACAGCGAGCCGATGACCACCGGCCAGGTCTGGGAGTACAACACCGTCGGCGGCGCCTGGACCAACGTCACGCCGGCCGGCATGACCACCCCGTTCGGCGGCATCAGCGTCGACCCGAGCAATCCCAAGCACCTGGTCGCCTCGACCATGAACACCTATTGGACGCAGCAGCAGCAGCCGGCCACCTACGGCGACCGCATCTTCACCTCGCTGGACGCCGGCCGCACCTGGACCGACGTGGTCGGACGCGGCATGACGATCGACCCGAACGGCATCGAGTGGAGCCGCGACACGTCGATCCACTGGGCCGGCTCGATCGAGTTCGACCCTTTCGATCCGAAGACCGTATGGGTCGTGTCGGGCAACGGCCTGTTCAAGACGACCGACGTCGACGCGGCCACCAGCAGCTGGAAGTTCGATGTGGTTGGCATGGAAGAGACCGGCATGTACGCCGCCGAGAGCATCCCGGGCGGACCGTTGGTGACGGTCATCGGCGACTACGACGGCTTCATTCACACCGATCCGGCCCAGTACGGCACGCGCCACACCCCGACGATGGGCTCCACCACCGGCCTGGCGGTGGCCCCGCAGGCCACGCATGTGATGGCGCGGGTAGGCAATTCCCTCTACACGTCGACCAACATGGGAGCGAGCTGGCAGCAGGCGCCGTCCCTCAATGGATCGAGGGGCAACGTGGCCCTGTCGGCCGACGGTTTCGTGCTGCTGCACAGCCCGGAAAATTCGACCACCACCTACCGCTCGACCGACTTCGGCGGCAACTGGACGGCCGTCACCGGCCTCGCCGTGAACAACGCGCGTCCGGTGGCCGACCCGGTCAACCCGGCCAAGTTCTATGTCTACGACCGCAACACCGGCCAACTGCTGGTGAGCACCGATGGCGGCGTCTCGTTCAGCCCCAAAGCCCTGTTGGCCAGCGGCGGCTCGAACCTCCTGCGCGCCACACCCGGCCACGAGGGCGACCTGTGGGTGTGCCTGGACTCGAAGGGCCTGAGCCACTCGACCGATTCGGGCGACACCTTCACCAAGGTGAGCGGGATCAACTCCTGCTCGACCATGGGCCTGGGCAGGGCGGCACCGGCCGCCAGCTATCCGACCCTGTCCATGTGGGGCGCGGTGGGCAGCACGCGCGGCCTGCTCCGCTCGATCGACCAGGGCGCCAACTGGGATCGCGTCAACGACGATGCCCATCAATATGGCGGCACGCTGGGTTACTGGGTGACCGGCGACATGAACACCTACGGCACGGTCTACATGAGCACCGCCGGCCGCGGCATCGCCTACGGCAAGATCGACCCGGACGGCGACGTCCAGGTGGTGCCGCAGGTGTACACGCCGCCGCCGGTGACCAGCAACGAGTGCAAATACGTCATGACCGCCAAGTGGTGGGGTGGCGGCATTGCCGAAGTGAGCATCACCAACAAGGGACCGGACGTCATCCACGGCTGGACGGTGAACTGGAGCTACAGCGACAACTCCTCGGCGGGAGGGGCCTGGAACGGGGTAGTCACGGGCAGCTCGCCAAACTTCTCGGCGACGGACGGCGGGGGCTGGAACCACGACATCTATCCGGGGCAGACCGCCACGGTCGGCATGGTCGTCGGCGGCCAGGACGGGCCGGAACCGGTCTCGACACCGGTCGTGACCGGCGACGTTTGCAAATAAACCGCCTCTTATTGAGCAAGGAGATACCATGAAAAAAACTTTGTTTGCATTGATCGCCAGCGCCAGCCTGATGCTGGCCGGCGCCGCCCATGCCGGCGTCGTCGATTTCGATGAGCTGCCCACCGCGGGCGACTTCACCAGCCTGGACGATATCAACCCGTACGCCGGCCTGACCTGGAGTGCCGACTGGTACGCCGGCGACAACAGCATCGACGGCTACGCCAATGGCGCCCGCTCCGGCGCGAATTACGCCGTCAACGGCTTCGGCTCCGACGCCGCCAGCGTCAGCAGCGACACGGCGTTCAATTTTGCCGGCGCCTGGTTCGCCGCCCCCCAGGGCGTCGACGACAAGGCCGGCTGGATCAACATCAGCGCCTACGACGCCGCCAACCAGCTCATCGGCACCACCGGCAATATCGCCATCGGCGCCAGCTACCTGTGGGTGGCGGCGGGGTTCAGCAACGTGTCGCTCCTCAGCATCACGCGCGACACCGGCTGGTATGTGATGGACGACTTCACCACCACCACCGCCGCCGCCGACGTGCCCGAGCCCGCAACGCCGCTGATGCTGGGGATTGGCGCGCTCGCCCTGGTCCTGGGCCGGGTGCGGTCGCGCCGCGGGTCGGCGCCTGCCGCTCCCTCGGCCGCATAAATGCCGGGGCGCGCGCCACGAAGCCGCATTGCCAGGCAATGGCGGGCGTGGCGCGGCCCCTGCTCTCGGGAGGACGACCTTAGATGGCCAGGTGCCGTTTGACGTCGTCCCCGTCGATGTCGGCCGGCCCGCCGCTGGCCACCACCGCGCCGCGCGACAGCACCACGAACTGATC
This sequence comes from uncultured Oxalobacteraceae bacterium, assembly GCA_965650445.1. Taxonomy (GTDB): domain Bacteria; phylum Pseudomonadota; class Gammaproteobacteria; order Burkholderiales; family Burkholderiaceae_D; genus Telluria_A. The sequence goes on from CBFGOU010000296.1 coordinate 4,883, forward strand.
GGCCAGCGCCTTGGCGAAATCGAAATACTGCTCGCACAGCAGAATCGCCATATCGCCGCGCTCGCGCAGCAGCCTGATCACCCGTTCGATATCCTTGATGATGGACGGCTGAATACCCTCCGTCGGTTCGTCCAGGATCAGCAACTGCGGATCGGCCAGCAAGGCCCGGGCAATGGCCAGCTGTTGCTGCTGCCCGCCCGACAGATCGCCGCCGCGCCGTTGCAGCATGTCTTTCAACACCGGAAACAGCTCATAGACTTCCGCGCGGATCACCTTGGCCTGGCGCCCGCGCTTGACCGCCATGCCCATCAGCAGGTTTTCTTCGACCGTCAGGCGCGCGAAAATCTCCCTGCCCTGCGGCACATAAGCGATCCCGGCCGCGGCGCGCTTGTGCGGCGACATGTTGGTAATGTCGCGCCCGTTCAACACGACGCCGCCGGACGACACCGGCAGCACGCCCATCAAACATTTGAGCAAGGTGGTCTTGCCGACCCCGTTGCGTCCCAGCAGAGCCATGCATTCGCCCTTGCGCACCGACAGGGAAACGCCGCGCAAGGTATGCGAAGAGCCATAGTACTGATTCAATTGTGTCGCTTCGAGCATGATTACCTTCCCAGATACACTTCAATGACGCGCTCGTCGGACTGCACCTGCTGCATGGTGCCCTGCGCCAGCACCGATCCTTCGTGCAGCACGGTGACCTTGCCCTGTTGCGCGATTTCCGTCACGAAGCCCATGTCGTGCTCGACGACCATGATCGAGTGCTTGCCGCGCAATTCGTTGAGCAGCTCGGCGGTGCGCGCGGTTTCGGCATCCGACATCCCGGCCACCGGTTCATCGAGCAGAATCAGTTGCGGGTCCTGGATCAGCAGCATGCCGATTTCCAGCCATTGCTTCTGGCCATGCGACAGCAGGCCGGCCTGGCGCTGTTCCTGCCCGTTCAGGCGGATCAGGCGCAGCACGGCGCCGATGCGGTCGGACTGCTCCGACGTCAGGCGCGCGAACAAGGTGGTGCGTACGCGCTTGTTCATCTTCATCGCCAACTCCAGGTTGTCGAACACGGTGTGCTGTTCGAACACCGTGGGACGCTGGAACTTGCGGCCGATGCCGGCGTGGGCGATGGCGTGCTCGCTCATGCGCGACACATCCATGGTCTGGCCGAAAAACACGGTGCCGGAGCTGGGCCGCGTCTTGCCGGTGATGACGTCCATCATGGTGGTCTTGCCGGCGCCGTTGGGGCCGAT
>CBFGOU010000297.1:0-6115 GCA_965650445.1 uncultured Oxalobacteraceae bacterium
CGCCCACGCTGATCGACATCGTGCTGGCCGAGCCGACCTGGCGCGACGAGCATCTGGTGCGGCTGCTCAAGGAGCGGCTTGGCAAGCTCGCACTCGAAGCGCCCGTCATCGGCCTGCATCTGGAGGCGCCGCAGGTGCAGCCGATGGAACCGCCCAGCGATTGCCTGTTTCCCGAACCGGGCGGCAGCGATGAAGATCAGGCGCGCATGTTCGAACTGCTGGTGGCCAGGCTGGGGCCGGAGAATGTGTTGCAAGCGGCGCCTCAGGCCGATTACCGGCCCGAGCTGGCCAATGTGTGGGTGCCGGTGCAAAAGAATATTCGTACGGCGGCCATGCAGGCGCAGATGCCGTCCGATGTGCAGAGTTTGCCCAGGCCGGTGTGGTTGCTGGCCAAGCCGATTGCGCTACTGATGCGCAATCACCGTCCGTTCTATGGCTCGGCGCTGAAACTGGCATCGAACCCGGAACGCATCGAAGCGGGCTGGTGGAACCAGTCGCACACGCGCGACTACTTCATTGCCGAAGGAGAGGATCATGCGCACTACTGGGTGTACCGCGAACGCATTGTGGGGGCGGCCGATGAAGCCGAGCCGCGCTGGTTTCTGCACGGCCTGTTCGGCTGAGAAGGCGCGGCCGTGCGCCGCGCCTGCCCTGGCACAGCGCAGGCACGCGGCACACTGTGCGCTATTCGTCGTCGAAGTCTTCGGCCAGGTTGCGCCAGCCCTTCAGTTTGGCAAACGCGCTGAATTCTTCGGGGGCTTCCAGCACGATCAGCTTACGATCCTGCAATCCGGGATCGCTGTGCGAAAAGTTCGGCCCCACATAGCCCAGCGCGCGCAGCCGGTCGATAATATTGCCGACCAAAACCTTGTCCTTATACGAGCCGGCTTCGATCGCCGCGGCAAAGTCCACGTACACGTCGATGATCCCGTAGCCCTCGTCGAAGATGCGGATGCCCTTGATGTCATGGGAACGGCCACTGCTGTCGCTGGCCTTGAACGGGCCGCTCAGCTGAATATCGGTATCGGTTGTCATGGGGGCAGCATAACATTTTCGGCGCCACGCCGTCAGCGGCAAACGATGCGTACGTGGCGGCGCGCCCCATACGCCCTGCGCATGCACGCCGTGCGCTTATTTCAACGGACGAAGAATCGCATCGAGCCGGTCTACCGTGCCATTGATCCGCTCCAGATGCGGATAACGCACGCCGCCGCGATAGTCCAGCTTCACCGTGCGGAAATTCTGCCCCTTGCGCACCAGCAGTTCGATCGGCGCCTTGCCATCCCTGGCGGCCGCACCAATGGCCGCTTTCAGCACTTCCGGCTTGTAGGCCCGGTTGTTCACCGCGGCAATCGTGGTGCCCGATACCAGGCCCGCGTCGAACGCCACGCCATCCCACTGCACGCCGTCGATCACGCCATCGGGCTTGATCGCCATGCCCAGCGAATAGCTGAAGTCGGTAATCTTGTTACGATCTTCGGCGGCCTTGGTGTAAGCGCTCGGGGTGTCGGTGTACACCAGCTTCCAGCCGGCCCGGGCCAGTCCGTCCAGCGGCGCGCCAGCGTCATGGCTTTCCAGCCGCGTACGCAAATAGCCGGCCCAGTCGGCCGGCTGCACAGCCGTGAGCGCCTTGACCACATCGTCGAAGGTGTAGTGCGCCGGTCCCAGGCTGCCGTCGGCGATGCCGAAAAAGACGCGCGCGACGTCGTCGAGCGAACGCTTGTCGCCGGACAGTTCGCGAATGCGGGTGTCGATGTCCAGCCATACCAGCATGCCTTCGACGTAGTAATCCTCGCTGCGTTGCCAGCTGCTCCAACCGAGCGGGCGGCGGGCCTGCACGATCGGGTCATTGACGGTATCCTGCAGCGCGCGCCAGCTGCGGCCCTTGACGGCGTCCGAGCGCGCGGCGCTGGCGGCCAGCGCATCGCGTACGCCGGCGACCGACACCATCCCGGAGCGCGCCGACAGAACCTGGCCCCAGTATTGCGTCTGGCCTTCGTACACCCACAGCAGGCTGTTCTGAACCGGCACGTTGAAGTTCGGCACTGCCTGATCAGCGGGCCGGCGGAATTTACCGTTCCACGAATGCGCGAACTCATGCGGCAACAGGTCGCGGCCCAGCTCGGCCTTGGACCAGTCCGTAAAGTAGCCCGGCTTGACACCGTTCTCGCTCGACTGATGATGCTCGCGGCCGATGCCGCCGAATTCATCCGACAACGCCAGCAGAAAATCGTAATGCCGGTAGTGGCGCGAGCCGAACAGTTTGACGGCCTGGCCTACCAGCGCGCGGTGTGCCGCGATCTGTTCCGGTTTGGCCTCCAGGCTGTCGGCGCTGTCGGCCACCAGATTCAAATGCACCGGCGCGCTGGCACCAGGATCGAGGTCGATGCGCTTGAAGTAGCGGCCGGCAAACAGCGGCGAATCGATCAGGGTCTCCAGGTCGAGCGGCTTGAAACGCACCACATTGCCCTGACGTTCGGCGGTCTCGAGCGCCGTGCCGTACTGCCAGCCGTCGGGCAGGGTCAGCGTGGGCTGGACCATGATGCGGCGACTGTAATAGCCGGCCGGATAGAGCGCCATGGCCTGCCATTGCACGCCCAGGATCTCATTGGTCATGGTGATGCGGCCCTGGCTGCTATCGAGCGGCGACAGGAACTGATAATCGGCGTCGAGCGTTGTCACGCCCTCCGGCACCGTCACGCGAAAGGCGTGCACGTTGACCGGATCGCGGACCCAGTTCAAGGGTTTGCCGGCGGCACTCAGGCGCAGGCCGGCCAGCTGATTGAGCGGGTTGCTGGGACCATGATTGCCATGCACCCATTGCGGGTACAGCAAGGTCAGCGGCCCGGGCACGACCGGAATGGCAGCCTTGACGCGAAAGATTTGCTGGCCGACATTACTGGCGTCGACTTGCAGCGCAATCGTGCCGGGATAGGGCTGGTCCTGGGGGGCGGGAACTTCGGCGCGCGCCGGCAGGGACGCTGCCAGCGCCAGCAAGGCGCAGGGAAAGGCGGTGCGTAGCTTCATGAGTCCATTCATAAGTGGCGGTTGGCGACGTTCCCAGTGGACACCGATTCATGGGGCGACGAAGCCGGTGCGCCTGCACGGCAAGGAGCCGCACCGACCCCATGCACATTGTTGAATCCGCATCCCAGGTGCCGGGCAGCGCGGGCATGCCTGGCAGAGCGAAAAAAGCACGGAAGAGTCTACCATCAAGCGAAATATTTTTCGGTCCATTGGGCAAAAAACCGTGTTTTTCAAGGCCTTGAAAACCATCGGTGACGACATTAGATTGGTCCCAACGGATGCTCCTCGGAGGTCCGTCAATTTATCGCTTAACTTCAAAAAGGATATCTACCATGCGTACTTTTGATCTGACTCCTCTGTATCGTTCCGCTATCGGCTTCGACCGTCTGGCCAATCTGCTTGAGCAGCGCGCCGACGCGCAGCCCAGCTATCCACCGTATAACATCGAACTGGTCAGCGAAGACAAGTACCGGATCGTGATGGCGCTTGCCGGCTTCAGCCGTTCGGAAATCGAGATCATTGCCGAGCGTGATTCTCTGCAAGTGGTCGGCCGTAAGCAGAAGGATGAACAGCAGCGCACTTTCCTGCATCGCGGCATCGCCGCACGTGATTTCGAGCAGCGCTTCCAGCTGGCCAATCACGTCAAGGTGACCACTGCTTCCTTCGACAACGGCATGCTGACTATCGAGCTGGTGCGTGAAGTACCGGAAGCGCTCAAGCCGCGCAAGATCGCCATCGACGGTGGCGACGGCAATAACGTGCAGGTGCTGGAACAACGCCAGGCCGCATAAAGCGCAGCGGTGACATGCAAACGGGGCGCCCGCAGTCTGGGGCGCCCCGTCGCACATGGGGCCCAGTGCCGCCAGTAGCGAATCAGCCTGTGTACCGCAGACCCGACATTAAGAAATTCCTAAGACTGATCCAGCATCATTCACTCATGCGCTGCATCAATCTCGGCGAACAGGCAACACGCAAAACGCTACAGCGCAATCACAGCATCGGTAACAACGTCAGGACAGCATCCGGGCACGCGGGAAGCAGCACTGCCCCCCGCCCGTGAAACAGCCGCCTTTTCGAACCAGGAGTACGACATGCAAAATGAAACTGCCATCACCGCCATCACCTCAAAGCGACTCATGCTGGCGCTGGCCGCCGCCGGCGTCATCGGTGGCGCAGTGGGTGCGATTGCAGTCAATCACAACAACGCGGTTGCCTCGGGGACGGCCGCGGCCCAGGCCGCTCTGGCGACGCCGGGCGCGGCCCCGGATCAAGGCGCACCCGCAGCCGCGCCCGCACCCATTCCCGCCGGCGTGGCCTTGCCCGACTTCACCCAAATCGTCTCGCGCAACGGACCTGCCGTGGTCAACGTGCGCGTCGTCAGCAGCACCAAGACCATGGCCGGCCCGCAAGGGCGCGGCATGCAGATACCTGAAGACGATCCGTTTTTCGAGTTCTTCCGTCGCTTCCAGGGGCCGCAGATGCCCCGCGGCGAGCAACGGGATACTCCCATTTTTGGCGCCGGATCCGGGTTCATCATCAGCCCGGACGGTGTCATCCTGACCAACGCGCACGTGGTGCGCGACGCCAAGGAAGTCACGGTCAAGCTGCAGGACCGGCGCGAATACCGCGCCCGCGTGCTCGGCTCCGACCCCAAGACCGACGTGGCGGTGCTCAAGATCGACGCCAAGAACCTGCCGGTCGTTCCGATCGGTAGATCAAGCGACCTGAAGGTCGGCGAATGGGTGCTGGCCATCGGCTCGCCGTTCGGCCTGGAAAGCAGCGTGACCGCGGGGGTGGTCAGCGCGAAAGGGCGTTCGCTGCCGGAGGATACGTATGTGCCCTTCATTCAGACCGACGTGGCGGTCAATCCCGGTAACTCGGGCGGTCCGCTATTTAACACGCGCGGCGAAGTAGTCGGCATCAACTCGCAGATCTACAGCCAGACCGGCGGCTACATGGGCCTGTCCTTCGCCATTCCGATCGATGTCGCCTACCACATCAAGAATCAGATCGTAAGCAAAGGCAAGGTGGAGCACGCCAAGCTGGGCATCGTGATCCAGGATGTCGGCCAGGACTTCGCCGACTCGTTCAAGCTGGCCACGCCGGAAGGCGCGCTGGTGTCGAACGTCGAGCGCGGCGGCGCCGCCGACAAGGCTGGCCTCAAGACCGGCGACGTGATCCGCAAGGCCAACGGCCAGCCGATCATCGCCTCGGGCGACCTGCCCGCCATGCTCAGCGTGGCCCAGCCGGGCGACAAGGTGGTGCTGGATGTCTGGCGCGACGGCAAGATCGTGCGCCTCGACGCCAAGCTGGCCAATGCCACCGACAAGTCCGATCCGGGCGACAGCGATGATGTGGCCAGCGCCGACAACAGCGCCCGGCTGGGGCTGGCGCTGCGTCCGCTCGATCCGAGCGAGCGGCGCCAGTCCGGCATACCGGCCGGTTTGGTGATCGAAGACGCCATGGGCGCCGCGCGTAACGCCGACGTGCGCCCCGGTGACGTACTATTGTCCGTCAACGGACGGCCGGTCAATTCGGTCGCCCAGGTGCGCGACCTGGTGAGCAAGGCCAACAAGTCGGTGGCCTTGTTGATTCAGCGCGGGAATGACAAAATCTTCATTCCGGTGCGGATCGGCTAATCATCGTCGGGGAACCCGCAAGTCGCCCGCCGGCAATTATCGAGAAACGGGGAAGTGATGCGCTTACTGCTGGTGGAAGACGATACGATGATCGGCGAAGTAGTGCTCGACCTGTTACGGTCCGAGCACTACGCCGTCGACTGGGTCAAGGACGGCGAAATGGCCGACACGGCGCTGCTGCAGTCGCAGAGCTATGACCTGGTGCTGCTGGACCTGGGCTTGCCGCGCAAGGATGGCCTGGACGTGCTGCGCTCGATGCGCGCGCGCAAGGACCGCACCCCGGTGCTGGTGGCCACCGCGCGCGACGCGGTCGAACAGCGCATCGCCGGGCTCGATGCCGGGGCCGACGATTACGTGCTCAAACCCTACGACCTGGACGAATTGCTGGCACGCATACGCGCCTTGCTGCGCCGCGCCGCCGGACGCGCCGAACCGGTCTTCGAATACAA
>CBFGOU010000298.1:0-6112 GCA_965650445.1 uncultured Oxalobacteraceae bacterium
CGCCGGCGGCCTTGTTGTACGAGATTTTCTGGGCGGGGACCAGCAGCGTGGTCAGGGCGTCGACCAGGGTTGATTTGCCGGAGCCGATATCGCCGGTGAGCAGCATGTTGTCGCCGCCCGGGTGCAGGCGCCATACGCGCTGGTCGAAGGTGCCCCAGTTGAGCACTTCGAAGTGACGCAAGCGAAAGCCGGCGCGCTCGGCGGCGGGCGCGATGTCCAGGCTGGGTGCGGCCAGTTCGAGGTCGGGCGCGTTCATCAGCTCTGCTCCTCGGCGGCCGCGTGCGCGGCGTATTGCGCAAGGCGCTGTTCGAATTCGCTGAGCCACTGGGCGTCGACGAAGGCCTTCAGGATGCGCCGCACTTCGAACTGGTTGTCCTGGCCGCGCAGGCGGGTCAGGAAGCCCAGTTCCACGACCTTGTTCAGGTGCGTGTCCATGCGGTCGAGCAGGCGCGCTTCGTTGCCGGTCTGGGGCAGGAACAGGCGCACCTGTTCGGCAATCTGGTCGCGGTCCACCACCAGCCGGGTGTCGCCGCCGGCGGCGTCGAACTCGGCCAGCTTCTTGCGCAGCAGCGCCAGGATCAGGCTGACAGGGTAGCTGAGCTGGCGCCTTTGCACGAGGCGCGGCAGTTCCGGCTCGTCCGGTTCCACCACGCGCTGGCGCAGATAGGCGTAGCCTTCGGCTTCGTCGAGGATCAGTTCAAGGCCGATCGTGGCGCAGTAGTCGCGCACGCGCGCCTGCAGCTCGATCAGCGGCTGCCACAGCGCGCCGCTGTCGCGGTACAGGACACCCTGGAACAGGCTGACCAGCAGCTCTCCGAGTCGGTTGTGTTCTTGCGTGGTCGCTTGGACGGTCATAGTGCGTAGATGATCAGTGGGAGCGTGGCGTGGCGGGTCTGTCCGCGTTCGTCGGTCCAGGCCACGGTCTCGGTTTGTTCGTCGTCGATGGCGGCGTGGATGTCTTGCGTGGCGAGCTTGAGGTAGGTCGCCAGTTCGGCCAGGCCCTGTTCGAGCGGGTAGTCCTGGGTGAGCGTGGCCAGCGACACTTGCCGGCGCGTCTGCAACGCGCGGCGGATGTTCGACATCAGCCGCAGCTGGTCGACGTAAGTCTGTTCGAACAATGCATCGGCGCTGACGGGTTCACCTTCGTCGTCCACGATGCGCTGGGTGATTTTCGGTTTGAACGGCGGGTTGTACAAGGTGCGGTCCATGGCCAGCGTGACGCCCGGTGCCGGTTCGTCGATTTCCATGAAGGCGCGCTCTTCGACCTGGCCGCGCAGCGACAAGGCTTTCTGCTCGATGTCGCGAATGAGCTGCATGATGCGGCGGTTTTCCAGCCAGGCCTGGTCGTCGAGGTAGCGGCGCAGCTGGCCCGACAGGCGCGCCACCGTGCGCTGGGTGACTTCTCCCGCCTCCAGCCAGTCGTAGTGGATGCGCTGCAGGCGGCCGTCCGGTTCGAGTTCACGCACCGGTGCGAGCTTTAATACCGAGTCGAGCAGCTTGGACAGTTCGTCCTGGCGCGACGGCGACATCAACAGGTCCCAGAACGCACGGAAGCTCTTGCCTTCGTCGGTCTCGGCGATCAGGTCGCGCTGCCCGAATACCGCCTGCAGCAGCTCGCCCTTGCTGCCGTCCCAGGTGGCGATGTGCTCGCGCACCTGGCGGTCCAGGGTGCGGAAGTTGTTGTCGACGGCGCGGAAGTCCGACAGCAGCTCGCGCGCGGTGGCGGCCATCTGCAGGAAGCGCTCGCGCACCTGGGTGGGGTCCATCAGGTCGAGCCGGCCGGCGCTGATCCCGGCGATCTCGACGTCTATCTCGGCCTTGCGGCGCTTGAGTTCGGCGATGCGTGCGCGCGGATCGAGTTCGCTGCCCTCGGTGATTTCGCGCAGCAGTGAAAACACGGTCATCAGGCGCGATTCGGTGCCGATGAACTGGCGCTGGCCGAGCTTGTTGAGCCAGTCGATCGCCTGTTCGGTGGCGGGGGCGAGGTCGTAATGCGCTTCGTCGGCGCCGGGCGGGTAGTACTTGCGCAGCCAGGCCCGTTCGTCCGAGGCCCAGTCGTCGAGGTAGGCGGTGGCCGCTTTGGGGAACAGGATTTCACCGGCTTCATCGTGCAACTGGTACAGGTAGTCGTCCAGCGCCGAGCCGAGCTGCTGGCGGCCGATCGAGCGCAGATTCGGCTTGATGAAGGCCGCGTGCAGGAAGCTGGCGATCATCGGCGCGTGGTCGGCAGCCAGCAACCGCCAGCCGGGGTGCGCTCGGCGCTGGGTTGTCAGTTGCTGAAAGTCCATGTTGATGAGGATGCGTGCCGCAGAAGGGGCGTTACTTTAGCATTCATTGCGGCCGCACGCTCAGGTTTGAATCAATTTCCTTCGGGGTGAATGAGGGGCGCAGCGCACCGCCGGAGAACGCCCGATGGCATCGGCCTTCGTGGGCGATGGCTTACAGTGGCGCGACCGGAATGCAAATGTCGCAACGCAGCGAGCAGGTGACAGGATCGTAGACGGCGTCGGCCGGATAGTACTCGAAACACGGACGGCCATCGACGTGAAAGCCGCTGTCCGGTAGCCAGTCGCGGATGAGGCTGGTCCATGCCGCACCGATCTGGCTAACCGGGCCGGCGAACGCCAGCGCGGCGTAACGTCCGCCGGGGATGAGGGTTTTGAAGGCCCCGCCCTGCGGCTGGAAGTCCTTATCCACTTCGACACAGGCATCGTAGCGGCATTGCTCCGGAGCCACGACATCCGGCGCGTCGTGACTGATGCCATAGCGCGGGCGATTCAGCAAGCCATGTGTGTTTGCCCATGGATAGTAAGTCTTGGACCAGAACCCGCCGAGACCCGGACCGTATGGCCCAACATAACGCAGACAGGCGACGCTTACGTCGGGGCGATCGATGATTTTGACGTCCATGGGGACTTTCTCCTGGTTGGATTGGAAAGTCATAGTGTTGGGCGGCAGTGCGAATGGCGCCTGATCCGTACTGCGCTGCACCTGATCAAAATTGCTATGTTCGTCCCGGTGACGGCCATGCGCGCGGCGTACTCGGATCGGCTGCTCTAATGGGCCACGACTGGGTGTCAGCGGGAAAGGGGCAGTATAGCAAGCTGCGTTGCGTCGCAGCGCCCAGGCGGTGGGCGGGCGAACTGAATCGGGCCGACTGCCCCCTCCAAACCGAGGCGTTGTTTGCCGGCTACTAAATTGCATCTGTTCAGTAAATGTAACGCAATTTCTCTGCAATAATGAAACAGAAATTCCTCATAACAACATCTAACAAACAGGTTTTTCAGCGGGTCCGCTTGCTGCCGCCAGCGGTGAAGAATTACAGATCGGGAGAGAAAGATGAACTGGAACACAATGAAACTGAGCGTCAAACTACCACTGACAATCGCATTATTGCTGCTGCTGATGGCGGCGGCCGCGATTGCGGGATTTGTTCAACTACATGGCGCGCTGCAAACCTTCCGCACCGATGTCACCGACGCCGTCGAACACGAACGCGAGGTCACTTCGATCAACTTGAGTTTCAGGAAACAGATCCAGGATTGGAAAAATACGCTCTTGCGGGGCAAGGCCCCGGAGCAACTGGAAAAGAATTGGGCTGATTTCGAGAAAAGCGAGCAGGAAGTTGATGCGGGCGCCAGGCATCTGCTGAGCACGCTGACTGATCCACTGGCACGTGAGCGCGTTAGCAAGTTTGCCGCAGCCCATACGTTGATGGGACAAAAATACCGGGAAGGCTTAGCGGTGTTCAAGGCAGCCGACTTTGCGCACGACAAGGGTGACGCCAGTGTCGAGGGCATCGATCGTGAACCGGTGAAATTGCTGGCGGAAGCGTCCGAGGAACTTGCCAAGCGGGCCGAGGTGGTGAGAATCTCAACCCTGGAAGCAGCCAGCAGAGCCGAGAAGCTTAGTTACGCGGCACTTGCAGTCGTGACGGTGATTGGGCTGTTCCTCGGCTTTCTTGTCAGCCGTTCGATCATCAAACTGCTGGGAGGAGAGCCGGCAGATGCCGCAGCCACGGCACATGCCATCGCCGGCGGCGATCTCTCGACGTTGGTGAATGTTCGGGAGGGCGATACAACGAGCCTCATGGTGCAGATCAAGCAGATGCAAGCCAGCCTGATCGGGATTGTCAGCGAGGTACGCGCCGGCACCGACACCATCGCCACCGCCTCGTCCCAGATTGCGTCGGGAAATCTCGATCTATCCGCGCGCACGGAGCAACAGGCAAGTTCGCTGGAGGAAACGGCATCGTCGATGGAGGAATTGACGAGCACCGTCAAGCACAATGCCGACAATGCCATTCACGCCAACCAACTCGCGCGCTCCGCTTCTTTGGTGGCCATTCAGGGAGGCAATGTCGTATCGCAAGTGGTCGATACAATGGGCTCCATCAATGAATCGTCCAGGAAAATTGTCGACATCATCGGCGTTATCGACGGCATCGCCTTCCAGACCAACATCCTTGCCTTGAATGCGGCGGTGGAAGCGGCACGGGCCGGTGAGCAAGGACGCGGTTTCGCGGTTGTCGCGTCGGAAGTGCGCAATCTGGCGCAACGCTCGGCGGCAGCCGCAAAGGAAATCAAGAGCTTGATCGGGGATTCGGTGGAAAAAGTGGAGAACGGCGCCAAGCTGGTCGACCAGGCCGGCGTGACGATGAGCGAAGTGGTCGCCAGCGTACAGCGGGTCACTGACATTATTAGCGAGATCACGGCTGCCAGCAACGAACAGACCAGCGGCATCGAGCAAATCAATCAAGCCATCAGCCAGATGGACAATGTAACCCAACAGAATGCGGCGCTAGTGGAAGAAGCTGCCGCGGCAGCGCAAAGCATGAAGGAGCAGTCGGAAAATCTGTCGCGCGTGGTGAGCGTCTTCAGGCTGGCGGATGGCGCGGGGCAGGCCGCGCCATCCAGAGTGCCGGCATCCAGAACGAACGCAGCGATTGGCGCCGCCCGGCCACATCAACTCGGCCTTGCCAAAGCCGCACCTCTGGCGACACATAAAATGGCTCCCAGCGTCGTGGGATGGGAAGAGATCTAAGCCGCGCGGCGGTGGAAAGTACCGACGAAAAAAAACCTTCGGCATTTCTGCCGAAGGTTCGGTCGCCGGATCCGGCGATTACATCGCGCGGCGGCGACGGGCAAGTGCCAGCAGGCCCACAGCCATCAGGCCGAGCGACGCTGGTTCTGGCACCGCATTGATGTCGGCCAGGACCGAACCGCTGTTATTGAAGGCATCCGAATCCCAGAAGAACAGGTTCAGTTGGCCGCTGACGTCGGCCGAGCCCGAAAAATTGGTGCCGATCGTGAAGAAGTTACCAGCGCCTGTGGTACCGGAGCCGACCTGGCCAACCAGGGCGCCGATGGAGGCGACGAACTGGGAACCGTCCGGATTCGTCATCGAAAGCGGCCAACCTGGGCCCATGCCATCTGCATTCACATCGAAGGCAGGGTTTCCGCCGCCAAAATTCCACAGGGCCTGCGGGTCCACAGTCACGGTGAAAGTCTGGTTGGCTTCCAGTTGCACGCCCGCGTTGAGCGGATTACCGCCGATCACGCTATTGAGTTGTGCGTCTACCAGTACGACAGACGCATTGGCGACGCTTGCGCACGCCATTACGACAAATGCCACCAAGGCGCCAAACTTGCTTGCTAACTTCATTTACTTCTCCTGATTTTATGGTTCCACCCGACAGGATCGCCAGGCGCTTATGATAATAAGAAGCAATAATTGTGCCGCATCAATATTAAAAAATTTAGTCTATTAAAATCAATGCCTTACGAACGGTGTAACGCTGCCATGCTGGAATCAAAGTTTTATTATGTAAATAATTCCGACACTTGTAGGAAAAAACGAAGCCTGTTTGATCAGGGTATGTCTATCAAGAACGGTGCCAAGGGAATGGATGGGGGTGCGCACCAATTCGACGCGCCAATGTCGCCCCCGCATTCGCGAGGGCGACGGAATTCTCAGCGGGAGGTACAGACGAAAAAAAAACCCCGGTTCGCACTAAGCGCGATCTTGAGCGCGCTTAGGCTTACCGGGGTTTTTCACTATAACTAGCCTGACGATAACCTACTTTCACACTGGTTGCAGCACTATCATCGGC
>CBFGOU010000299.1:0-6075 GCA_965650445.1 uncultured Oxalobacteraceae bacterium
TGTAACGATCTGCGTGGCCGGCCGCGACTTGCTACACTGCGCCGATGACAATTGCCTCCAGCACATCGGGTCTGCTGCGCATCGGCTGCGCCGGATGGAGCATTCCCGCCGTGTCCGCCGCCGCCTTTCCGGCCGCGGGCAGCCACCTTGAACGCTATGCCGCCGTGCTCAACACGGTGGAGATCAATTCTTCGTTCTACCGGCCGCACCAGCCCAAGACCTACGCGCGCTGGGCAGCCAGCGTCCCGGACGACTTCCGATTCTCGGTCAAGCTGCCGCGCAGCATCACCCACGATGCGCAATTGCGTGACATCGGCGCGCCGCTGGCGCAATTTGCCGGTGAGGCTGGCGCCCTCGGTGGCAAGCTCGGCTGCATCCTGGTGCAGCTGCCGCCCAAACTGGCCTTCGATGGCGCCGTGGCCGAGCGGTTTTTCCTGGATCTGCGCGCCGCCTTCGCCTGCACCCTGGTCTGTGAAGCACGCAACCCCAGCTGGTTCGGCGCCGACGCCAGCGCCTTGCTGCGCGAGCACGGCATCACGCGCGTGATCGCCGATCCGCCCAAGGGCCAGCCGGGTGCGCACGAACCGACCACGTCCACCATCTATGCGCGCCTGCACGGCGCGCCACGGATCTATTACTCGGCCTATCCGGCGCACTACCTGGAACAGCTGGGGCGCGACTTGGCCACCCACGCCGCAGCCGGGCGTGACGTGTGGCTTATTTTCGACAATACCTTGTCGCCCAGCTTCATGGATGAGGTGTTGACGGCAGCAGGCGCGGCACGCTCAGTCTGAGCTGGACGGCGGCGCCGATTCGAGCACGATCAGCCGACGGCGCCCCGCGCGCTGTTCGTCCAGGCCGCGCCTGAAATTGGGTACGCTCAGCAGCAGGCGGTCGAAACTGCCGTCGGCCTGGGCCATTCGCAGGCCGCGCTCGAGCCGTTCGGCCAGGGCGGTGTTGTTGCGGTTGACGAAAAAGTAGAACGGCATGTGGTAATACAACATGATGTCGTTCTCGATGGTCAGATCGTGATTTTCCGGCAAGGCCATCTCGGCCCCGACTTCGAACAGGCCGCGCGCAAAATAGTCGAAGCGGTTGACCGCCAGCATGCGGTACAAGGATTCATGCTTCAGCCCATTGACCACGGGCAGCCTGTTTCTGGCGTAGACGGCATTGTCCGGCCATTGGGTCCCCACGCCGGCGCGCAGCGCGCGCAGGTCGTCCAGGCTGCGCACCTGATCGAAGCGGGCCTGGTCGCCCTTGCGAATGACCAGCACGCGGAAATTGTTCAGCTCACGCAGCAGCGACACGCGTACCGGAAGCAGTTCGCGTTCGCGCGCAGGACTGGTGGCGTTCCATAGCAGGTTCACCACGCCATTGTTCTTGACTTCCTCGGTGCTGCGCGCGCCCGTCATGTTGCCGGGGTAGGTTTCGATGGTGAACGAGCCGCCCGGCTCCTGGGTCTTGCGCAGTGCCAGCTCGAGCAGCCTGTAGAAATAGCGCGATTCCGGTCGATCCTTGTACTGAAAGCCTGGCACGACCAGCTTGATGGGCTCGGCAGAGTGCGCTGCGCCGGCCAGCAAACTCACCACGAGCGTGAGAAGAAGGTATTTCATGTGCCCAAACAGTAATCGGTCCATCGGTATTGTACCTGTTCAGGCGAGGGCGGCGTCGAGATCGTCGAGCTTGATCGGCTTGGTGAAGTGGTAGGCAAATCCGGCCGCCAGCGCCTTGGCGCGGTCGGCATCGCTGCCGTAGCCGGTCAGCGCCACCAGGGCGATGTCGGCGGTCGCAGGCGCGCTCTTGAGTTGCCGCGCCACCTCGTAGCCATCCATGCCGGGCAGGCCGATGTCGATGAACGCCACCTCCGGCTGGCGGGTCTGCGCCAGCGCGATGCCATCGCTGCCGTTCTCGGCCGCGTACACCTGGCAGGCGCGCATTTCCAGCAGGATGGCCAACATTTCGCGCGCGTCGGCATTGTCTTCGATTAGCAGCACGCGGCGCTGGCGCTCGGCTGCCCTGGCCGCATCGGCCGGCGCGTCCGGCACGGTCCCGGTGTGCAGCGGCAAGCGCACCCTGACGGTGGTGCCCAGGCCGGCGCCGGCACTGGCAATGTCCACCGAACCGCCATGCAGCTCGACCAGGCGGCGTACCAGCGACAGGCCGATGCCGAGCCCGCCATGCGCGCGCTGCAGCGACTGTTTGCCTTGCACAAACACGTCGAACACGGTGGGCAGCAGGTCGGGGGCGATGCCCTGGCCGGAATCGCGCACAGTGAACTCGGCCATGCCGTCGACAGGGCGGATGGTGACCTGCACCAGGCCGCCGTCCGGACTGTATTTGATGGCGTTGTCCAGGATATTGTCGACCACTTGCAGCAGGCGGGTCGGGTCGGCGCTGACCGGTGCCGGCACCGCGTCCACGCGCAGATCGAAGCCGGCCGCGCGGCCGCTGCCCTGCAAGGTATCGATGCAGCGCCTGACGACGTCGGCCAGGTCCACCGTTTCGGTCTGCAGCGTCATTTTGCCCATCAGCGCGCGATTGACTTCGAGCAGGTCGTTGACCAGCTTGGTCAGGTGATCGGTCTGGCGCCGCAGCACCTCGCGCGCGCGCTCGGTGACGGCGGGCGCGAGCAGGCGCTCGCGCTCGAGCAGGCTGACCGCGCTGGCGATCGCGCCAAGGGGATTGCGCAATTCGTGGCCGAGCATGGCCAGGAACTCGTCTTTGGCGGCGTTCTGTTCCTCCGCCCGGGCGCGCGCCTGTTTCTCCAGGCCATGGAGTTCATTGCGCTCGCGTTCGGCATCCGAGCGCGACGCCATTTCCGCCTGCAGTCGGCGGCTGGCTTCCAGGATCGATTCGTTCAGGCGTTCCAGCTCGACGATGGCCGAGCGCGGCAGCGATTTGACTTCGCCGCCGCGGCCCAGCAGGCTGGCGCTCTCCGAGGCGCGGCTGACGTAGCGCACCAGATGGCGGCCCGCGAACATGGTCAGCGCCAGCGCCGAGATCAGCGCGATGAACAGGCCGACGCCGATGATGGACACGCCGCGCCGCACCGCGCCATCGATCTCGCTGACCGGCGCGCCGATCAGGATCGACCAGTTCGACAATGCCGAGCGGGTATAGGCGTCGTAGACTTCGGTGCCGGCGCCGTTGACGTGGCGGAACACCCCGGTGCGCGCGCTGCCGACTGCCCGCAGCGTTTCGCCACCGACCTTGCGGCCCACAAAATCGTCGGCGTGTTCGCTGCGCGCGATCACGATGCCGTTCTGATCGAGGATGCTGATGCGCCACGAGGGCGGCAAGGTGCCACTGCCAAACGTATGCGTGAAGAACTGCGGAGAAAATGCCTGGCCGATCACGTACGCCTTGCCGTTGGCGGCCGTGATCGGCATCTCGACCATCACGAAATGATTCTTGAGCGACTCGCCCCATTTAATGCCCGTCACCTGGCCTTCGCCGGTCGTGAGCATCTTTTCTACCTGTTCGGGATCGCGCCGCCGCGGCAAGGCATCGGTAAAGGGGAGGCGCGTATTGACCAGCTGCTGGCCGTCCTGCGCGTACAGAATGATCCACGCGCCGGGCCCGGCGTTGGCCTGGGCGGCTTCGTGATAAAACTTCTTCAGGTCGTCGCGCGCCAGCGCGCTGGAATGGGCCAGCACCTTCAGCACCGATTGCGCGCGATGAATGTCGGCATCGATCATCAGCGCCGTCAGGCCGGCGTTTTCCTCGATGCGGCCGATGGCCGACGCGTTCTGGGCTTGCTGCAGGGAGTTGAGCGCCATGCCACAAAACAAAGCGACAGGTACCACGATCGTGGACGCGAGCAGAAAGTAGAACGTGCGCAGTCTCATGCAGGGGCGCCAAGGGAACAAGGAGCGCCGATTTTACATGATCGCAATAAATTAGCCGCTCTGTGCCGTGCGCGCTCCATGCGGTCCGCATGAGGCGCGGTCGCAGATAGCCGCGTTCGCTGCAGGGGGAGGGGTGCGGAGGAGGCAATGGGCTGCACTGCCTCCATTGTGCCGTCTTAGCGGTGGCGATGGCCCCCGCGGAAGCGTCCGCCACCGCCCCAGTGGCGGCCGAACACAAAGCCCAGGCTCAGCGAGACCGGCGGGTAGTAATAGGACGGCTCGACGTAGACGGGTGCCGGCACGTAGACGGGGGCTGGCTGGTAGATCGGCGCCGGCTGGTAGATCGGCGCGGACGAATACTCGACGCTGGTGCCGCTGCCCGATTCGCTGGCGATGCGTTCGGCGGTGCCGCGCGGCACGGGCGTGACCGAGACCACGCGCCATTGCGACGGGTCGGCCGGCTGGGCGTAGCTGTTGTACCCGTAGCGGTCCTGGGTGCTGGCGCAACCACCGAGCGCTGCCAGCACAGCGATGACAATCAGATGTTTCATGGTGCGTGTCCTCCACATGCGATTATCTCACTATAGACAAGATCGGCCGCGCAAGAGAAGAGAATTACAGGGTGTTACATTCTATGTGGCCATGGAAACACGTGCGATATTTACACTGGATCTGTCGGGTCAGGCCAAAATAGCGAGCAGGCCATCGAGTCCCGTGTGATTGAGCGCCACGCTGGCTTGCGCGCGCACCACCGGCTTGGCACGGAAGGCCACCGACAGTCCGGCGATGCCCATCATCTTCAGGTCATTCGCGCCGTCGCCCATGACGATCGCCTGGGACGGATGAAAGCCCAGTTCCTCGCACACGCGCGCCACGGTACGGCGCTTTTCCTCGGCGTCGACGATCCCGCCGACCACTCGCCCGGTCAGCTTGCCGTTTTCGATTTCCAGCACGTTGGCGTGCGTATAGTCCAGCCCGAGGCGCGCCTGCAGCCTTTCGGTGAAGAAGGTGAACCCGCCCGACACCAGCAGGGTCTTCAGGCCCGCCGCCTTGACACCGGCGAGCATGGCTTCGCCGCCCATCGAAATGGCCAGGCGTTCGTCGTACACGCGCTGCAGCGCCGCCGCTTCCAGGCCTTCGAGCAGTGCCACGCGGCGCTTGAGGCTCTCGGAAAAATCCAGCTCGCCGCGCATGGCCGCTTCGGTGATCGCCGACACCTGTGGCTTCAGGCCCTGCATGTCCGCGATTTCGTCAATACACTCGATGGTGATCAGGGTCGAATCCATATCCATTGCGACCAGCTGAAAACTCTCCAGCGACACCCCGGCTTCGATGAAGGTGGCATCCAGCCGGGCCGCATCGGCGGCCTGCTCGATCTGCTGCCGGACCGATAGCTCGACGCCCTCGCAACGGATGGCCCGCTCGTGAATCCCGACGATGCGTGCGGGATTGGCCAGCGCGGCAACGCGGTGGAGTTCATCGGCGGTGGCATTCGGCCCTTGCAAAACCAGGTTCATCGTCTTCATTCGTATTTAGGCTAACAGTTGTTTAATCGTGTTCTTGACCTGCGTGACCCGCGCAGCCAGGTCGGGCATGCTGGCGGTGATCTTGAGCTTGTCCTGGCCGGCCAGCTTGATGTGGCGGTTCTTCTGGATCAGCGTGATGATGCGCATCGAGTCGATCGGCGGATTGACCATGAACTGCAGGTTGGCCGCTTCGCCGTGGGCATCGATCTTGACGATGCCGACCGACCTGGCGGCGATGCGCAGCCGGTGCGTTTCGATCAGCGCCTTGACCGGGTCGGGCAGCTTGCCGAAGCGGTCGATCAGCTCTTCCTGCATGTTGTCGATCTTGCCCTGATCATTGCAGTTGGCCAGCCGCTTGTAGATCGACAGGCGCTCGTGCACGTCGCCGCAGAAGTCGGCCGGCAGCAGGGCCGGCACGTGCAGGTTGATTTCGGTGGTGCTGGCCAGCGGCGCGGCCAGATCGGGTTCCTTGCCGGCCTTGAGCGAGCGTACGGCTTCATTGAGCATGTCCGAGTACAGCTGGAAGCCGATTTCCAGCATCTCGCCGGACTGGTTCTCGCCCAGCACTTCGCCGGCGCCGCGGATTTCCAGGTCGTGCATGGCGAGATAGAAGCCGCTGCCCAGTTCTTCCATCTGCTGGATCGCATCCAGGCGGCGCTGCGCCTGCTTCGAGAGCCCCAGCACGTCGTTCACGAGCA
>CBFGOU010000300.1:0-6075 GCA_965650445.1 uncultured Oxalobacteraceae bacterium
CAGTTATTTACCGGAAATGGTCATGCGCTGGAGCGCCGGATCGGCCGCGATCTCGGCGTCGGTGAACGGCAGGCTCACCCAAGTCTTGCGCGAGAACAGCTCGGTCTGGTCGCTGTAATAGGGCGACGCCGGATCGGTCGACTGCGAATAGCTCAGCACCGCCTGGGCGCGCGGCCCATTCCTGTCGAAGCCCACCGTCTGTATATAGCTGCTCCCCATCACCACTTCGCGCAGGCCGCCGCCGATCGGCACGCTGTCGATGGCATTGTAGACGCCGAACCGGTCAGCGCCGCCGTGGATGGCGATGCGGCCGCCATTGCGCGTGACGCCCTGCAACTGTCCCCACAGCGTATCAAGTTGCCATCCCTGCGCCGCGGCATCGGTGATCGAGGCGGCGAAGGCTTCGCGCACGGCCTGATTGACCAGCGGGTTGAGCATATTGAGCCCGCGCGGCGTGTTGACCGGGTCGAACGGGTTGAACGGCACGGTCCACAGGCCCGGCACGCTGCGCACGCGGTCGAACACATTGGTGAAATAGGCGTAGCCGATGTTGGCATCGAGGTTGGCGCTGCGGTCCCATTGGGCCAGCTTGGCGCAGGCCGCGCTGGTGTCGCCGGCGCACACGCCAAGCAGATCGTCCATCATCTGGTCGGCGTAATACACGCGGTTGCTTAGCGTCAGCGTCTGAAGCTGGGCCATCGTCATGCGCCTGGCGGCCAGCTGCTTCTGGATCTGGCTGATGCCCATGCGGGTGCGCCCGCTCTGCTCATAGCCTTCGCGGCTGACGATGTCGGGAAAGCCCCGCAGCGGCGCGGCCGGATTGGACAGCCAGGCGCTGTCGTTGGAGTTTTGCACGTAATCGCTGCGCACCAGGCGCGGCAGGCTGCTACCGGCGAAAATGCCGCGCTGCGGCGCGCCCGCGTCAGTGCCCCACTGGCAGGCGCTGAGGGCGCCGTTCAGCACGAACAAGCCTTGCGCGGCCAGGGGCTGGAACGGTGCGGGCACGCACAGGGCCTGCTTGAGCTTGGACACGTGCGGCACCACCGTGACATCCATGTACAGCGCATTGCCGGCCGTGTCGGCCGCGATCGTGTTGACCCACGGCAGGCCGACCGTCTTCTCGACCGAGTATTTGAACTCGGCCAGCGAACGCGAGCGGTTCATGCCATACCACTGTTCCAGCATGCGGTGATTGTCCAGGTTGGCGTCATGGATGGTGTAGGCCGTGGCCGCGTTCCAGTCGAGCTGGCCCGGCACCACGCCCAGCATGCCCATGGGCGTGCTGTAGAAGTCGCGGCTTTGCTGGACGACGCTGCCATCGGCCGCCTTGACGTCGATGCTGACGGTGCGCTTGTCCATGCTGCGCACCTGGCCGTCGTACAGATAGCGGGTCGGGTTGGCCGGATCGAGCAGCAGCAGGTGGGCCGTGAAGTGGGCCGAGGTGTTGACCGTGTGGCCCCACGCCAGTGCGTTATTGAAGCCGATGTTGACCAGCGGGATGCCGGCCAGCGAGGCGCCCATCACATCGAGCTTGCCGGGTATGGTCAGGTGCAACTGGTAGAAGCGCAGCGCGCCCTGCCATGGAAAGTGCGGATTGCTCAGCAACAAACCCTGGCCGTTGGCGCTGCCGTCGCGGCCAAGCGCCACGGCATTGCTGCCGGTTTGCGCGTGCATTTCCTTCCAGTATTCCGGCGTGAACGGGTTGACCTTGGCGGCGGTCGGGGCCAGCGCGGCGGGCGCCACACCCGGCGGCGCGGCGCCAACGATGGATGCGATGAACTGGCCGGCGCCGCCTTCGGCCGCGTAGCGGCGGTACAGCCTGATCATGTCGGCGCTGGTGATCGGGCGCACCCAGGCGGCATTGCGGCAAGCCTGGGCCAGCCTGTCACCGCCGGTCTGCTCCAGATAGCGGTTGTAGCCGGCGGCGTAGCCTTCGATCAGCGCGCGCATGGTGGCGCTCTGCTGTTGCCAGGCATTGGCGACCGCGGCGGGATCGTTGATCAGCTTATAAAAATAGTCGGTCTGCAGATTGACCAGCGCGGGATTGGGGCCGCTCGCGCCGGCGCCGAAATATTTGGAGCGCTCGCCGTTGACGGTGACGAATTCGTCGGCCAGCAGGCAGAAGTTGTCTTGCGCGTAGGCGTAGCCGACGCCGTAGCCCAGACTGCCTTCGTCGCTGGCCTTGATGTGGGCAATGCCGTGGGCGGTGCGGCGGATGTCGGCCGCGTACTTGGGTTGCTGCAGGGTCGATGCATTGCTGGCGATTGCGCTCGCGGTATCGGTGCTGTCGTGGTCTGCGCCGCAGCCTGCCAGCAAGGCAAGTGCGATGATGCCGCCGCCGGCGTGCCGCCAGGGCAGCGCCGGTTGAAGTCGAATATTCATGGGTCTCCGGAAAAAAGATGTCTTGGCAAAATTACAGCGTTGCCATCCTAACACCGGAGACTCGTTATTTTTTTAATATTTTTGCCACCGTTGCAGGGCGGAGACGGTGGGCGTCCGGCATGCCGGCACCGAGCAGCGGACGCAGGTAGCGGCGGAAAGCGTCGGTGACATCGGTACCATTGGCGCTGATGAATTCGTCTTCCATCACGCGCGTCTTGCCGGCCACATTTTCCAGCGGCACCAAGGCATATTCGACCGCGTAGTCGCCGCTGCGGCGGATCGCCACTGAGCCGTCGCGCTCGCCCCACATGGCGTACTGCACGGCTTTCTCGCCCACTTCGCGCGCCTCGCGCTGGTCGACGTCGGACACACAGCCGATAAAGGAGCGCTGCAGGTAGCCGAAGGTATCGCCGCGCACGCGCTTGATGCCCAGCTTGGACTTGATTTCGTCGCATAGCAGGTCGGCCAGGGCGCCGGTGCCCGACAGCTGGACATTGCCGTGCGCGTCGCGCTCGACTTCCTTGGCCAGCAGGCTGGCGATGGCTTCGCCCGAGGCGTCGTGGATGCCTTCCGATACCGCAACCACGCAGCGCCCGTAGCGTTCATGGGTGGCTTTGACGTCGGCCAGGAACTGCTCGAGCACGAAGGTGCGCTCGGGCAGATAGACCAGGTGCGGGCCATCGTCGGGGAATTTCTTGGCCAGCGCCGCGGCCGCCGTCAGGAAGCCGGCGTGGCGGCCCATCACCACCCCGACGTAGACGCCGGGCAGCGATGCATTGTCGAGGTTGGCACCGGCGAAGGCCTGGGCCACGAACCGCGCCGCCGAGGGAAAGCCGGGGGTGTGGTCGTTGCCGACCAGGTCGTTGTCGATGGTCTTGGGGATGTGGATGCAGCGCAGCGGGTAGCCGGCCTTTTGCGCTTCGAGGCTGACGATGCGCACGGTGTCGGAGGAATCGTTGCCGCCGATGTAAAAGAAGTGTTCGATCTCGTGCGCGCGCAGCACCTCGAAAATCTGCTGGCAATAGGCGATGTCGGGCTTGTCGCGGGTCGAGCCCAGCGCCGAGGAGGGCGTCGCGGCCACCAGTTCCAGATTGTGGCTGGTCTCCTGGGTCAGGTCGACAAAGTCTTCGTTGACGATGCCGCGTACGCCGTGCAGCGCGCCGTACACGCGGGTGACGCTGCTGTGGCGGCGCGCTTCGAGCACGACTCCCACCAGCGACTGGTTGATGACCGCGGTTGGACCGCCGCCTTGAGCGACAAGAATTTTTCCCGACGACATACGCTTCTCCTGACAGGTGTGGAAAGCGCTTAGCTTAACCCGAAAGCGTGGCGCTCACGGCCTGCCGATATTCCGGTTCAAGAATTTTTCCACGCGCGTCCAGAAGTCGACGTTGGTTTTTTCCTGCCGCCAGCCATGCCCTTCGTCTTCGTAGAGCACCCATTCCACATCCTGGTTGGTCTTCTTGACGGCGTCGTAGAACTTGCGCCCGTGGTAGACCGGCACGCGCAAATCGACCCCGCCGTAGGCCAGCAGCAGCGGCTGGGTGATGCGTGCGGCCTGCTTGAGCGGCGAGGTCGCTTCCAGCTGGGCCGCGTCCTTGACCTGGTCGCCCACCAGGGTGGGCATGCCGTGCTGCTTGTACAGTTCCGGCAGATCCGAGTTGGCGGTCCAGTGGCCGGTGTAGAGCAGGTCGATGTCGGTCACGCCGACCCAGTCGATGCCGCATTTGTACAGCGCAGGGTCGCGGATCAGGCCCATCAGGGTGGCATAGCCGCCATAGCTGGCGCCGGCGATGCAGATGCGCTTGGGGTCGGCGATGCCCTGGGCGATGGCCCAGCGCGCCGCGTCGGCGATATCGTCCTGCATGGCCAGGCCCCATTGCCTCCAGCCGGCATGGTAATGCTTGGACCCATAGCCCCTGCTGCCACGATATTCCGGTTCGATCACGGCATAGCCGCGCGAGGCGAGAAATTGCGGCGCACTGCGCCAGCGCCAGTCGGCGCCGCGTACGTAAGGGCCGCCATGCACCAGCACCACCAGCGGCAGCAGCTTGCCCTTGCTGCCGTTGGGCACGGTCAGCCAGGCGGGAATCGTCAGGCCGTCGCGCGCCTTGACCTTCACCAGGTCCAGCGCCGCCATCTGCGATGCCACGATGCGTGGCTGGGTATCGCCGATCTTCTTGAATTGCCTGGTGTCGGTGTTGTACAGGCGCAGCACGCGCGGCTGGCGGTCGGAATAGCTGTTGACGATCACCCATGGCGTCTCGGCGCGCGGCGCCACGTCGATCAGGTTGACCAGGCCGGGCAGGGCCGCATCCACATCCGCCTGGACCTGCTTCATGTGCTCGTCGAACCAGGCGGTTGCGGCGGCGTCGGCCACGTAGCGCACGCCCAGCAACTGCTTGTCGTTGGCCACCAGCGCACCGCTGAAGTCGTAATCCTCCAGGCGCAGCAAAGGGCTGCTGTCGAGCTTGTTCTTTTCCAGGTCGTAGGCGAATAGCGCCATTTTGTCGATGCCCTTGTCGGTGACGACATAGAGCTTGCCCTGCGGGCTGAAACCGAGCGGGATGAAGTAGCCGGCCCCGCCCACGTAGGCGTCGAAGGCGGTCAGCTTGCGCCACTGCCCGCTGGCCGGATCGCGGTAGTGCATGGATCTGGTGTGGCCGTCCATGACGCTGGCCAGCCGTGGTTCGCCCTCGGCATCGAGCCACCAGCTTCGGGTGTTCCCGGGCCGCTGGACGGCGGTGGTGCGCCCGGTCATGGTGTCCAGGCGCAGCAGGTCGACCGAGCGGTAGTCGTCGGGCGCATCCACTTCCGGCGCGGCCACATAAATGAAATTCGAATTCTGCGCGCCCTGCTGGTTCAGCAAGAAGGTGTTGAAGGGCAACAAGTTGCGCGGGGCGCTGGCGGTGCGGACTTTGTGGCTCTGGACCTCCGCCAGCTGCCGCTGGCTGCTGCCGTCGCGATTGACGGCAAACAGGCCGGGGGCGAAATAGCGCTGTTCGGCCGCCGATTCCTTCTTGTTGCGCGAGTCGTAGACCAGCCGGTCGTTGTTGACCCACTGGAAATGCCAGACATCGGCGTCGGCAAATGCGCCCACGATGCGCATGCTGTTGTCGGCCAGGTTGACCACCCCCAGGCGGTCGTAGCCATTCGGGCCATTGACCAGCATTGCCAGGGTGCGCCCGTCGGGCGACAGGCGCGCACTGGTGTAGGTGTCGTTGGCGAAGAAGTCTTCGACCGGTACTGGCGCGGCCAGAACGGGGGGCAAAGTCAGCAGGGCGCAGGCAAGCAGGCAGGCACGGCCGAACGGGGCGGCAAGGGATCGCAACATTGGGAAAGACCCGGGGTATTAGGATAGAGTCAATCTTATCGATGTATTAAATCTCGCGCCAGCATTATTCCGGTGAGCGAATATGGTCGACCAGGCCGCCGCTGCTGCCGGGCGGGGCGGCAGTGAACAGGCTGACCGCCACCAGCACCAGCATGCCGGCCGGCACGCCGAACACGCCGGCGGAAATCGGCGCGATGCCGAACCACTGGCCGGCCGCGCTGCCCCCCAGGATGGGCGTGCTGTGGAACATGTAGAACACGCATACCAGGAAGCCGGCGACCATCCCCGCCAGCGCGCCGGCGTGGTTGGCGCGTTTCCAGAACACCCCCATCACCAGGGCCGGGAACAGGGTCGAGCCG
>CBFGOU010000301.1:0-6073 GCA_965650445.1 uncultured Oxalobacteraceae bacterium
TATTGAAGGCGGCGCGCGACCAGGGCGCCGACGACAGCATCGTCGCGTCGCTGGAACAGCTGCCCGACGAAGATTTCCAGACGCCCGCCGATGTCAGCGAGGCCTTCAAAGGGCCGTCGCAAGACCACGCCGAACGCGATCGGCCGCAGCGCAAGCATTAACCGCCGCAGGCGACCTCGCCGGTGTGGGACGTCTGGCACATGCTCGCCGCGCCGCCACAGGCCACCTTGCCCGTATGCGAGACCTGGCATTCGGTGGCTTGACCGCCACAGGCGACCTCGCCGGTATGGGAGGTCATGCAGGTATTCGCCAAGCCCCCGCATGCCACCTTGCCCGTATGCGACGTCTGGCATTCTCGCGCCAGACCGCCGCAAGCCACCTCGCCGGTGTGCGATAACCTGCATTGCGGCGCCAGTCCGCCGCACGCCGCCCGCCCGGTCGGCGACACCACGCATTCGTTCGACTTGCCGCCGCACGCGGCTGAACCGTTCGAGCCGATCATGCAGCTCGCAGCCCCGGTGCCCGGGCTGACGGTGTTATTTTTGGTCTCAACGGTATGCACGCTGATGCAAGCGCTCAGCAGCGGACCGGCAGCGAGCGCCAGCAGCATACGAGGTAAGGTAAATAAACGGCTGGTCATGTGTCTCCCATTTGTGTCTGCCATCTGGTTGTAATTGCGGCAACAGCGCCGGACACGATACTAGCACGGCGAGCCCGCGCTCTACCTGTCCGCCGCCCACAGTTTTCCCAATGCGTTCCGCATTGCTCGGATGCGAACTTAGATAATTGCTCATACTCAATAGTTGCCTCAAATCAATTAAAACAAATATTTGAGTGATAAAGTTGCTCCACTATTCAACGAGAGGTGCCCATGCGAGCCTTGACCATTTCCGCAGTCGTATTCGTACTCCTTAATCTCGGCATCGGACCGGCATCGTCCAAAGAACCCTACGCCTACACGATGACTGGTCAGATGCTGGTCGACAAACTTTTCGGCGACGGCAATGACCGACCTGTGACCGGCGAAGCCTATCTGGAGCGCGAGAAGGCGTACAGCTACATGGACGGCTTGAAAGACGCCACCGAAGGCACCGTGTGGTGTCACGCCCGCAACCAGGCGCCAGTCGATTTTGCCATGGACACCGCTTCAGCACTCAGCAAGCTCGATGCTGCGCAAAGACGCGCCAATGCAGCGCCACTCGTTCTCGAGATCCTCAGCCGCAAATACCCCTGCCCTTCCAAACGTGGAGATTCCAAATGAGGCCGTCGTACGCAGCAGTCAATGCCAACTACCCGCGTCGCTCGCCGATGACAAAGGATGTCCTGTACACGTCGCTGGGTTGGTCCGACCTGATCGCAAAAGAAGCGTATGGCGACACCTGCGCGACCAGGATGAGCATCGCACTGCTGCACTGCCATGTGCCGATCAACGGGACGCTCACGATCAAGGAGGGAGTGCTGAAAGGCAAAGCTGTCGAGCCGCAACAAGCAAAGCTGTCTCGCACTCTCAAAAACACATGGGGCAAGCCCGAAGTCTACAAGTCGCGAACTACTGCGGAAAAAGGCATTGCGGGACGATCCGGAGTCGCGTCGTTCTTCAGGATCAACCCAGGCGTTTCAAATGGAGGCCACATCGATCTGATTACCCCGGGCCATCATGGATTTGCGGTATGCGCCATGTCGTGCTATATGAACGCTGGCGAGATCTGGTTCTGGGAACTGCGCTGATTCTCGACGATCAGAATGAAACCGCAAGCAGGGTAGCAAGCAAAGTCCGTCATCCATCGCTGCGCAGTGCAGCGATCGGATCAAGCGCGGCAGCCTGGCGGGCCGGAAACACGCCAAAGGCCAGTCCTACCCCGACACACAAGGCTACCGCCACCGTCAGCATGAAGGGCGACCACGCGACCGACCAGCCGGCCAGCGCGGCAATGCTGTAGGCCGCGACCGCGCCCAGCACCACGCCAAGGACGGCGCCGCTCACCGCAATCACCAGCGCTTCCGCCAGGAACTGCTTGACGACGTCGCGCCGGCGCGCCCCCAAGGCCCGCTTGAGGCCGATCTCGCGGCGCCGCTCGAGCACATTGGCAAGCATGATGTTCATGATGCCGATGCCGCCTACCAGCAGCGACACCGCGGCGATCGAGCTCATCACGACAGTGAAGATGCGCTGGGTCTGCTGATGCTGGCGGTACAGGCCCATCGGCACGATCAGATTGGTGTCGTCCACGCCCGCATGGCGCTGTTCGATCAGCCGCTGCAGCACGCGCGCGGCCACGTCGGGCGGACTCTTGCCGTCGAGCTGCAGGCTGATGCCATCGACTTCATCCTCGATCAAGCTGAAGCGAAAGCGCGCCCGGCCCGACTCCCAAGGCACAAACAGGCGCTCGTCATCGAGCCCCAGTTTCACCCCCTCAAACTCGGCCTTGCCGGCGGCCCGGTCGGCCAGCACGCCGATCACTTCCAGCCATTGGTGATTGAGCTTGACGCGCCCGCCCACCGGATCGGCGCCGCCAAACAGCGTATGCGCCAGGCGCGCGCCCAGCACGCAGACCGGCGCCACGGTGGCGCCATCGGCTGCGGCAAACCAGCGCCCGCGGGCAAGACGCACGCCGCTGTGTTCAGCATATTCCGGGGAGACGGCAAAGGCGGTCGCGCTGGCCACAGTGGCGCCACGGGCCAGCTGGTCCACCTTGATCTCTTTCTTGAGCGCCACCGACAGCGCGCCCGGCACCACCGACAGCGCGGCCGCGCCATCGGCGGCGGACAGGCCGAGCGAGCGCGTGCGGATATCTTTCATCCGCTCGGGCGTCATGCTTTTCGCTTCCAAAAGAACATTGTTCAAACCCAGCTCCGACACCAGGCGCAGCGCTTCCCGCTTGCTGCCCTCGCCGACGGCCAGCATGGCGACGATCGCGCCCACGCCGAACACCATGCCGAGCAGGGTCAGGCCGGTGCGCAGCTTGCGCCGCCGCAGTTCGGCGATCGCTTCGATGATCAGGGCGGTGTTCATGTCCGGTTGTCTTCCTTTTTTTGGTCCTGCTTGGCTGGCGCGGCGGGCAACAGCAGGATGCGGGCGCCGGCGCCCAGGCCGGACTTGATTTCACTGCGCACCGGGCCGCGCTGGCCGAGCTCGACACGCTGCTCGATGCCAGGCGCCTTGTCGCCGACCAAGACGGCATAGCCGGAGCCACGCTGCACCAGCGCCAGATTGGGCACGGTCAGGGCCGCCGGCCGATTCACCAATTGCACCGTGCCATGCAGGGCCTGGCCAGGACTGAGGCCCAGCGTGGCGGCCACGGCGGGGTCGATGGCCGCTTCCAGTTCGCAATATTTGACGGGCGATTCGCGCGACTTGGTGCTGGCGTTATTGCCTACCTTGCTGACCTGGAGGTCGAACTCGGTGCCAGTGCCAGCCAGGCGGGCGCGCAAAGGCAGGCCCTGTTTCAGGCCAAACGCGGCGCCTTCAGGCACGCTGAACGTGGCGATGAGCTTGCCCGCATCGGGCAGCTTGCCGAAATCCTGGCCGGACCACAGGCTGGCGCCCACTTGGGCTTTGCTGCCATCCCACTTCGTCGCCAGCAGGAACACGCCGTCGTGCGGGGCCAGCAGTTCGAGCGCGGCCAGGCTCTTGCGCCGTTGCTCAGCCTGCAGGCCGACGCTGTTTTTCTGCGACGCCATCACGGCGTGGTCGGCGGAGGCGCGGATATTGACCTGGCCGGCCTTCCAGCCCAGGTAGGAGCGCTTGGTTTTGAGGAAGCCGGTGTCCTGCAAGGCATCGAGGATCTGGTTGCGCGTCAGTACTCCCGCCTCGACCTTGATCCCGGCATAGCGCTCGCTCAAGTCCAAATCACTGCTCACCTTGGCGCTTGCGGCCGACAATTCCGCGCGGTTGACGGCGGCGCTGTCGGCCAGCGTTTGCTCGCCCAGTTCCTTGCGCAGCAATTCAAGTTCCGCTTGCGACAATTCCATGCGCGCGCGCGGCGCGTCGAAACGCGCAATGACATCGCCTTTCTTGACCGCACTGCCATCTTCCACCATGGCCAGCAACTCGCGATTCTCCCAGCCGGTGCCGGGCACGGCCAGCATGGTACTGGAAGCGGCCCTGATTTCGCCCTCCACCACCAGCGTTTCCTGCCAGGGGCGAGGCGCCAGGGTCTCGGTCGGCACACGTTGCGTCGCCTCGTCACCGCAACCGGCCAAGGCGAGCACGGCCGCTACGCAGAGCAGCTTTCTCATTGCACTGTCCCTTTCGACGACAGCAAGGTCACCTGCACCGCCGTCCCCGGCTTCACCCCTTTCGGCACACTGTCGAATTCCAGCTCGATGTCGCGCACGATAATGGGCTGGCTTCTCGACTTGCCGTGATAAGTGCGGCCCAGGCGGCTGACGCGCGCCTTGAACGCGACGTTGGCGCCGGACGCCGTCACCTGCGCGCTCTGGCCCAGCTGTACCGCCGCCGCCTGCACCTCGGGCACCTTGGCCTGAACGATCAGCCGGGCCGGATCGGCTACCGAGGCGACCCCCAGGCCCATAAACACTTGCCCGCCGACGGCGAATTTCTCACCATTGAACTGGGTACGGTACAGCACGATGCCGTCGTGCGGCGCGGTCACCGTCAGCTTGGCCTGGCCTTCGGTGAGGACAGCGATCGCCCCCTCGTGCTGCGCAATCTCGCCACCGACGGCGGCAGCTTCGGCTTTGCGGGCGCGGATTTGGGCGTCGCGCTGGCGCACGGCAAGCTGGGACAGCTTGCCAGCCAGGTCGCGGTCGATGACCAGCTTGTCATAGTCGATCCGGCGAATCAGCTCGCGCGGCTGGGTCGCCTTGCGCTGCGCGCGTTCGTGGTTCGATTGGGCTTCCGCGACAGCCAGGTCGGCGCTGCGCTCGGCCTCGGCGTGCTCCAGCTTCAACTTGGCCAGTGCGCTCTGTTTTTCCTTCAAGCTGCTCAGGCGCGTTTCGAGCCGGGTTCTCGCTTCATTTGCCTGGAATGTCGCCACTGGCTGACCGGCTTGTACCGGCATCCCTTCGGGCACCAGTTGCGCCAGATTGAATTGGTAGACCTCGGGAATGGTAGGGGGTGCGATCGGCGACACGAGGCGCGAAGCAATTTCTCCTTCGATCACGAGGTCCGCCGGTGGCGCCGCGGCGGCTGCCGGCGCGGCGCGTGCCGCCTGCGGTTCGACCAGGACGCTCATCCCCGCCACCAGCGGCAGCGTGTGGCCGGCGGGCAAGTCGATGTCGAGACGAAAGTAGCGCGCATTGCCCCAGCTCGCCCGCGCTTCCGGCGCGTTGGCGATGCCGGCGATCCTGGCGCTCATGGTGGAGCCCGGCAACCCGTCAAAGCTCAGCCGCACGGCCTGGCCCGCGGCGATGAAGGGCCGGTCCGCCTCCAGCGCCCATGCCCGCACACGCATCTTGCCGGCCCCGATGACCTGGCCGACCGTTTCGCCGGGAAAGGCGCTTGAACCTTCATCGTAGCGCTCGCCGCGCCATTCGCTGTAGCCGTGCACCACCACGCCGTCGCGGGTGGCGCGTACCTTGACCTGTTCCTGGCGGGCGATCGTGAAGGCGATGGCGAGCTGGAGCTTCTTCGATTCCAGGTCGGCGTCCGCACGCCGCCGCGCGACCGCTTCGGTGGCAATGGTGCTGGCTTTCTTCTTGACTTCGAGGTCCAGTTTGGCGCGTTCATGCTCACCCTGGTAGCGGTCAAAGTCCAGCGCCGAGATCTGCCCCTTTGGCAAGGCCGCGTCCACCTTGGCCTTGGCCAGGGCGGCATCGGCGTTGACCAGCGCGCGTTCGGCCTCAATCGCTTTCACCTCGAGGTCCGCCGTTTCCTTCTCCGCGCGGGCCTTGGCCTGTTCCGCCTCGATCTTCAATTGCTGCACGCTGGCCATCTCTTGGGTTTCGATACGCAGCACGACATCGCCGGCCTTGACCGTGGCGCCTTCCTCCACCATGTTGCGCAGCACCACCGGCGCAGTATTCGATGGCGGCACGATGCTGCCCTGGGAATCGACGGCGTCGACGCCACCGGTCATAGCTGCGTTGACTCCCTCGTACGAGTGGGAGC
>CBFGOU010000302.1:0-6066 GCA_965650445.1 uncultured Oxalobacteraceae bacterium
TATCACCGTGCAGTGTCCCGGGAAGATTACGGTGCATGCGGGGAAGAAGAGTTTTCTGGGGCCATACCGCATGCGGTACGAACTGCCTTTACTGCCCGCAGGAGATTTCAGATTGCGCAAGAAATACCCATTTTCACTTTAGGAGCCGATGCTTTGCTAATCAGCCCACCATTTTTACCGCCCCGTGCCAACAACCAGACCGAGGACGACTGGCTCAATGCCGCGATGACCGGTGACTCTCCCGGTCGTGGGGCCTTTCCGGTCAGTTTCAATCTCGGCTGGCATGGCGGTATTCATTTGAATGCCCCTGCCCTGGGCAATGGTTTTGAGCCTGT
This sequence comes from uncultured Oxalobacteraceae bacterium, assembly GCA_965650445.1. GTDB lineage: Bacteria > Pseudomonadota > Gammaproteobacteria > Burkholderiales > Burkholderiaceae_D > Telluria_A. The sequence goes on from CBFGOU010000302.1 coordinate 336, forward strand.
CAGAGCGATTGCTGACGGCACTGTCGTCTTCACCCACCTGCCAACAGAAGGCTTGCCCAATCTCCCTCCTGAACACCCCTTGATGTACAACGGTGCCACCAGCGACGGCGTGGTGGTCATACGGCATGAGACCGAGATTGGCGAAGGCAACAATGCCACGGTCACCTTCTTTAGCATTTACATGCACCTGCATGAAATTCCCAACACCATAAAGCCTTCATGCCGCGTCTATCGTAAAGACATGATTGGCCGCGTCGGTTACCTCAACGGTGACAGAGGACGCATGCACTTTGAAATCATTTGCGACGACACCAATCTGGCGCGCCTCGTGGGGCGTGCTACTGGCGAGTTGCCATCGACAGCCAACGGGCGCACCGACGCCGTGTATGGCGAGATATATTTTCATTTGCCTGGCGCGACACAAATTTTTGCGCAAAAGCCGCTGCACACCTCGGCAACTGCGATGATGCAGCCGCCGCGTCCACCACATACCCCTGCCAGTCATCCACTGCCGCCTCTGCAGGCGCTGCCCGTTGCCCATACCACTACTACAGGACTGATTGTCGGCGTGCATTATGCAGGCGGTGAAGGCGCAGCAGGAAATCGCGGGGACGCCACGGTCATCACTTATGAGATCAACGGCAGCACGGTCGGCACTGCATTAGAAGAAAACGAGGCTGAATACAATCTCTACACCAACGCCACAGCGATTAGCGACGCCTATCCCGCCAACAATCGTCCAGCTCCCAGCGCCGTCTACGAATTACTCCGTTTCGGAAGAATCATCGGCCCGGACGCATTGACACCCGCCGATGTGCCACATTGGCGGCAGATTCGCTATCCCGGCGGACAAGGTTGGGTGAATCTGAACGCAACCACGGTCCATAAATTTAGCGATGCCGATTTCCCGCACTGGAAACAGTGGAAACTCGTTGACGACAGCGCAGACCAGGACAGCCGTTGTGATTCGGCGATGATTAAAGGCTGGCTGGACGTCAACGGCGACGACAGAGTAGAGCCACGCGAAGCTACCGCGCGACTTAATGACGCAAAGATTGCGCCCAAGCTTGCCAAGGTCATTGCGAAATTCCCCACAGAATGGGACAGCAGCACCATTGACGTCCGCTGGGGCTGGCTGAAAACGAGAACAGCAGACAACCCGAACCCCTTATCAAACACAGACTTCCAAGAACTGCGGGCGCATATTGCGGCATTGGCGTTCTGGCCGGGTGGAACAGGTATTAGCGGCAATCACTGGCATTGGCAGCCGAGGGAGTTTATTCGGCACTTCAGAAAGTGTGGGTGGTTGAGTGAGAAAGAATTGGCAAGGATATACCCGGACAGTAAATATCCTGTAAGGGCACTGCAGACAGAAGGCCGTCAACGAACGCCCACAACAATACGAAACCAATATCGAACTGCGATCAATAAAGTAATGCGTAAATACTTCATTAATACGCCAGTACGAATGACGCATTTCCTTGGTGAAGGCGCTGTGGAATCGATGTATTTGACTTTAATGGTGGAAGGCTCTGTTAGCTTTTCCCGGAATCCTGGGCACGCAAGTTTTCAGCCGGAAGACGATGGGTTTTACGTACCAAATAGTCTTAATGATTATTTATACTATTTGGTTGGGCGATTAGGAAATATTGAACGCTTAGACGCGCCAAAATTCAGAGGCAGAGGGATGAAACAGCTTACTGGTATGGAAAATTACAGCAAATATTGGGTGTACCGAGGTTGGCTTGCTCCTACATCCTTTCAGAGTCCATGGTGGAATCCGTCCCGTCCAGATCGGGCGCCCGATATACCTGACCCGCAACGCTTATCTACTGACGCTTACAATGCGATTGACGCAGGGGGATGGTACTGGACGGCAGGTTCTCAACGTGCGCGTTTTCGCACGATCAATTCAATAATAACTACCGGTGGAATAAGTCGACAAACTGTTGAAATGGTTGCGACTTCAATTAACGGAACTAACCGCACTACTGGTGAGCCAAATCAGCTAGATGACCGATTAGCCGAATCCTTAAGCGTAAAAAACATTTGCATGGACGACACATAAAATGAAGCTAATCAAATTTTTTTCGCTACTTTGCGTTTTTCAAGCAGGCATAGTGCAAGCAGCATCTGCGACAGTGTTACCGAAATTCGCGGTAGGCATAAAGTCGCCAAAAACCTTATCAATTTCTTTGCAGAACGGGCCTTATTCAAAAAAATATTCTAACACTGAATGTATAGACTTTACCTTGCGCCCCAGTAGAAAAAAGGTAGGCTTTTTATGTTCTACCAATGATCAAAGATTGTTGGACGATATAGGAGTTTCGGTTGTTGAAGATAACTCCGCACCGAAAATACCACTTAAGCCAAATCAGAACTTAGTAGTCAGCACCGGAATGTCCCAATATCCAATGGGACCTTTTGTCATAGACCAGCTATCTGCTTACTCGTCGATTGTTGATTGCGACCTGTACAACGGCCCAGTTTACCGGGCAACAGGTAGCTGCCACATTACTATCGCCTCAGACAATAGTGGTAAATTTTTTTACAGTAATTTCATACTTGAGAACCACGTTACTCAACGTCGTTTCGTCTCTGTATCTGACATTAAGACAATATGGCATTCGCTTGCCTATACTTTGAAAAAGCAATAACACCGCGCACGTTCAACTGGACGAACCTGCACGAGTTGAGTGGTGTGAGTATTTTTTAGGCAAGCAATTGGATCGCGGCGACGATTCACGCGAATTTTGCCAACGAACTGTCAACAGCTACACTGTCGCCTGAGTAGGTAACGGCGAATGGAGTGGCATGCGGGAACTGATCGTCATCGGCGGCGGCGTAATCGGCCTGACCTCGGCGTGGTGGCTGCTGGAAGCGGGCCACCGCGTGAGCCTGCTCGAACGCGCCGACGGCGTGGGGCAGGGGTCGAGCTACTCCAACGGCGGGCAACTCAGCTACCGTTATGTGTCCCCGCTGGCCGACGCCGGCGTGCCGGCCAAGGCGCTGCGCTGGCTGTTCCAGGAAGCCGGTCCGCTGCGCGTCAAGCCTGAGGCCGACCTGCGCCAGTGGCGCTGGCTGGCGCAATTTCTGCGCCACTGCCGCGCCGACATCAACGCGCGCACCACCGGTGAACTGCTCAAGCTGGGCGAATTGAGCCGCCAGGCGATGGCCCGGCTCGCGCCCGTGGTGCCGCCGCACGCATTCGGCTGGCGCGAAGCCGGCAAGCTGGTCGTGTACCGCTCCGCCGACGGCTTCGATGGCGCGCGCGCCAAGCCCGGCGCCGGGCAAATCCTCTCGCCCGCCGAATGCGTCGCGCTCGAACCGGCGCTGGCCGAGGCGCAAGGCGCGCTGGCCGGCGGCATCTACAACGCCGGCGAGGCGGTGGCCGACTGTTACGCCTTCTGCGTGGCGCTGGAACGCCGCCTGCGCGCCCATCCGCGCTTCGGCGGCATCGTGCACGGTGCCGCGCGCGCCATCGTCGCCGCGGGCGGTAGGGTGACCGGCATCGATATCGGCACGTCGATCCTGCACGCCGACGGCTACGTCCTGGCTGCCGGCATCAAGAGCCGCGACCTGGCCGCCACCGCCGGCCTGCGCCTGCCCCTCTATCCGCTGAAAGGGTACAGCCTGAGCGCGCCGATCCGGCCGGGCGATTGCGGCCCGCGCATCAGCGTCACCGACTTCGACCGCAAGGTGCTGTACGCGCGTATCGGCGAGCAGCTGCGGGTGGCGGCGATGGTCGACATGGTGGGCGACGACGCGTCGCTCGACCCCCGCCGCGTGGCCGGGCTGACCCGGCTGGTGCGCCAGACCATGCCGCGCGCGGCCGATTACGGCCAGGCTGTGGCCTGGGCCGGCCTGCGCCCGGCCACCCCTGGCGGCGCCCCCATCATCGGTCCGACGCGCTTGCCGAACCTGTGGCTCAACGTCGGGCACGGTCCGCTGGGCTTCACGTTTGCCTGCGGCTCTGCGGTGCTGCTGACGCAAGCGCTGGCCGGGAAACCGTCGCCGTTCACGCTGCCGTCCTAGGACGCGCGCCCGGTACGTCCAGCCAATATCGCGGATAATGGCAAGATTCCCGTTCCGCCATTGATCATGCCCGCTCCTGCCCCCTGCCCTTGCGGCGGCCCATCCCTTGCCACCTGCTGCGGCCCCTACCTGGCCGGCGCGGCCATTCCCGCCAGCGCCGAAGCCCTGATGCGCTCGCGCTACACCGCCTACACCCAGCGCAACGAAGCCTACCTGCGCGCCACCTGGCATCCCAGCACCTTGCCGCCAGACCCGATCGCCGTTGACGGCGAAACCATCCAATGGCTCGGACTTGAGGTAAAATCCGCTTTACGTTTACGTCAACGTAAAGCAAGCTTGCCTGAATCGCCAGACGCTGATACCGTAGAATTCGTGGCCCGCTACCGGGTCAACGGCCGCGGCCACCGTCTGCATGAGGTGAGCCGTTTCGTGCGCGAGCACAGCGGCGGCGAGCCGCGCTGGTATTACCTGGACGGCAGCTTCCCGACGGAAAAGAACGGCGGGAAATAATTCGAAGGACCGCAATGCCCCACATCGACAGCAAACTCAATCCGCGCAGCGACGACTTCAAGGCCAATGCGGCAGCGATGCAGGCCGTCGTGGACGACTTGCGCGCCAAGGTGGCGGTGCTGGCGCAGGGCGGCGGCGCGGCGGCCTGCGCCAGGCATGTCGCGCGGGGCAAGTTGCTGCCGCGCGAGCGGGTGCAGCAGTTGCTCGATCCGGGCACGCCGTTTCTCGAATTGTCCCAGCTGGCCGCGTACGGCATGTACGACGATGCCGCCCCGGCTGCCGGCATCATCACCGGCATCGGCCGCGTGGCCGGGCAGGAGTGCGTGATCGTCTGTAACGACGCCACCGTCAAGGGCGGCACTTACTATCCGATGACGGTCAAGAAGCACCTGCGCGCGCAGGAGATCGCCGACCAGAACAATCTGCCCTGTATTTACCTGGTCGACTCGGGCGGGGCCAACCTGCCCAACCAGGACGAGGTCTTCCCCGACCGCGACCATTTCGGCCGCATCTTCTACAACCAGGCCAATCTGTCGGCCAAGGGCATCGCGCAGATCGCCGTGGTGATGGGGTCGTGCACCGCAGGCGGCGCCTACGTGCCCGCCATGAGCGACGAATCGATCATCGTCAAGGAGCAGGGCACCATTTTCCTGGGCGGCCCGCCGCTGGTGAAAGCGGCCACCGGGGAAGTCGTCAGCGCGGAAGACCTGGGCGGCGGCGACGTGCATACGCGCCTGTCCGGCGTCGTCGACCATCTGGCGCAGAACGACTTGCACGCGCTGTCGCTGGCGCGCACGATCGTGTCGAACCTGAACCGCGCCAGGCCCGCGCAGGCGCCGCGGCGCGAGCCGGTCGAGCCGCGCTACGACGCGCGCGAACTGTATGGCGTCATTCCCGCCGATACCCGCAAACCCTTCGACGTGCGCGAGGTGATCGCCCGCATCGTCGACGGCAGCGAGTTCGACGAGTTCAAGGCGCGCTACGGCACCACGCTGATCTGCGGCTTCGCCCACATCTTCGGCATCAAGGTCGGCATCATCGCCAACAACGGCATCCTGTTCTCCGAGTCGGCGCTGAAGGGCGCGCACTTCATTGAACTGTGCTGCCAGCGCAAGATTCCGCTGGTGTTCCTGCAAAATATCACCGGCTTCATGGTGGGCCGCAAATACGAAAACGAGGGCATCGC
>CBFGOU010000303.1:0-6046 GCA_965650445.1 uncultured Oxalobacteraceae bacterium
GTGAACAGGTCTTCGCGTTCGAAGCCGCGCATCACCTTGGCCGAATCGGGGGCGACCGCCAGCGGGTTGGAGTTGTACACGATGAGCGCTTCGATGCGCGGGCCGAAATCGGGCGAGGACTGGCGCAGCAGATCCTCGCCGATGGTGCTCATGTTGATGGTGCGGACCGGCCCCGGCAGCAGATCGGGCCGGCGCAGCGCCGCTTTGTCGACCGGGAAGGAACCGGACGAGGACAGCTGCACCCCGCCCGCCGCATGGCGCCATGCGCCCACCAGCGCGGGCAGGCAGGCGATGGCGCGCACCGACATGCCGCCGCCGCGCACGCGCTGCACGCCGTAGTTGGTGCGGATTGCTACCGGCTCGCCGCGGCGCGCGCTCTGGCCGTATTCGCGCGCCAGGCCGACCACTTCGTCGACCGTGATGCCGCAGGTCTGGGCGGTGCGCTCGGGCGTCCATTCCAGCGCACGCGCTTTGAGCTGCTCGAAGCCGACCGTGTAGCGGGCGATGTAGTCGTCGTCGAGCAGGCTTTCGGTGATCAGCACGTGCATCATGCCCAGCGCCAGCGCGGCGTCGGTGCCGGGCAGCAGCGCGATGTGCTGGTGGCACTTCTCGGCGGTGAGCGAACGATATGGATCGATCGCGATCAGCCTGGCGCCGTGGCGCTTGGCTTCCTGGGCCCGGGTCCAGAAGTGCAGGTTGGAGGCGATCGGATTGCCGCCCCAGATCAGAATCAGCCTGGCGTTCTGGAACTGCTCCAGGTCGGTGCCGATGCCGGCGCCGATGGTGTAGCGATAGGCGGTGGCGCCGGCTTCGGCGCAGATGGTGCGGTCCAGCAGCGAGGCGCCCAGCTTGTGGAAAAAGCGCGCCGACATCGATTCGCCCTGTACCTGGCCCATGGTGCCGGCGTAGCTGTAGGGGAGGATGGCTTGCGGGTCGCGCGCGGCGATGCCTTTCAGGCGCGTGGCGATTTCGTCAAGCGCCTGCTCCCAGCTGATGCGCTCGAACCTGCCCTCGCCTTTTTTGCCGACCCGGCGCATCGGATGCAGCAGGCGCTCGGCGTGATAGGTGCGTTCGGTATAGCGCGACACCTTGGTGCACAGGACGCCGGCGGTGGTGGGGTGGTCGGGGTCGCCCTTCACCTGTGTCGCGACGCCGTTTTCGACTGTGATCAACAGTGCGCAGGTATCGGGACAGTCGTGCGGGCAGGTCGCCCGGACTTGAGTGGAACTCATGGGTGCAAGTCCAAAAAATAGTGGCCGAAGCCAATACTTTATACGAATCCGGCAGAGTCGATACGATCAATGTGCCGCGCTGGCCCGCTTGTGTTGGCCGGGCTACAATAGCCCTCTCAATGCCTTGGCATTCATGCATCGGAGACCGAGATGAACCTTGTCGAACCCATCATTGCATTCCAGTCCGAGCTGCAACAGATCCGCCGCGACCTGCATGCGCATCCGGAACTGTGTTATGAGGAACAGCGCACCGCCGATATGGTGGCGGCCCGGCTGACCGCGTGGGGCATCCCGATCGTGCGCGGGCTGGGCATTACCGGCGTCGTTGGCATCTTGCAAAATGGCACGTCCAAGCGCGCCATCGGCCTGCGCGCCGACATGGATGCCTTGCCCATGCAGGAAATCAATCGCTTCGATCATGCCTCGCGCCATCCGGGCAAGATGCACGCATGTGGCCATGATGGCCATACCGCCATGCTGCTGGGCGCCGCGCATTACCTGTCGCAGCATCGCAACTTCGACGGTACCGTGTATCTGATTTTCCAGCCGGCCGAAGAAGGCGGCGGCGGCGCCAAGCGCATGATCGACGATGGCCTGTTCGAGCAGTGTCCCATGGACGCGGTGTACGGCATGCACAACTGGCCGGGCATGGCGGCGGGCAGCTTCGGCGTCGTGGCCGGGCCGATGATGGCGTCGAGTAACGAGTTTCACGTCGTAGTCAAGGGCAAGGGTGCGCATGCGGCCCAGCCGCACCGGGGCGTCGATCCGGTCATGGTGGCGGTGCAGATCGCCCAGGCTTGGCAAACGATTATTTCTCGCGAGAAGAATCCGCTCGACACGGCCGTGCTGTCGATCACGCAGATCCACGCGGGCAGCGCCACCAATGTGATTCCCGACGATGCGGCGCTGATCGGTACCGTGCGCACCTTTACCACGGGCGTGCTGGACCTGATCGAGCGGCGCATGGAAGAGCTGGCCAGGCACACGGCGGCGGCATTCAATGCCGAGGTGGAATTCAACTTTAAGCGCAACTATCCGCCGCTGGTCAATCACGCGAAAGAAACCGCGTTCGCCATCGAGGCCATGCGCGCGGTGGCCGGTCCGGACCGGGTCGACACGAATACCGAGCCGACCATGGGCGCGGAAGACTTCGCCTATATGTTGCAGGCCAAGCCCGGATGCTATGTCTTCATCGGCAATGGCGAAGGCGCGCACCGGACGTCAGGGCACGGGCTGGGACCGTGCCAGTTGCATAACGCCAGTTACGACTTCAATGACGATCTGTTGCCGGTCGGTGCGAGTTACTGGGTTAGGCTGGCCGAGATGAGCCTGGCTGCAGGCGGTTAAGAACGCCTGACAAGACCGCCGAGCTGCGGACCGTCCGTGCCAGCGCATTCCCTGGCGGTATGTCGAAAGGTTTTGCCAGACGCGTTAAGGCAGCTGGTCCGGCAGCTCGCCCAGCCGCTGGCCGGGATTGCGCTTTTCCAGCGCCAGCAAGGCGGCCGCCTGGTCGGCCAGCGGATAGTCGTGCTCGATGCTGGCGTAGGTATCGGTCACCAGCGCCGTGACCGGCAGCACCACACCGGCATCGGCGGCCGACACCAGCACGTTGCGCAAATCTTTCAACTGGCTCTGCACTTTCCCGCCCGGCATAAAATTACGGTCCAGCATGCGCTGGCCATGCATCTCCAGCACCCGGCTTTCGGCGAAGCCGCCGCGGATGGCCGTGCGCACCGCCGCCGGATCGGCGCTGGCCGCTTGCGCCAGCAAGAGTGCTTCGGCAACAATGGCCAGGGTGCCGCCGACGATCAATTGATTGCACAGCTTGGACACTTGGCCGCTGCCCACCGGGCCAACCAGGGTGGCGCGTCCCATGGCCGTCAATACCGGCTCGGCCCGGGCGAAATCTTCGACCGAGGCGCCGGCCATGATGGCCAGCGTGCCGGCCTCGGCGCCGGCCATGCCGCCGGACACCGGCGCGTCGATGAAGCGGCAAGCGGCCGCCGACAGGGTGGCGTCGAATGCCAGCGCTTCGGCTTGCCGGGTCGAACTCATGTCGATCCATAAAGTACCTTTGGCCAGCGCCGGCAAGGCCGCGGCGATGACTTCGCCGACAGCCGGGCCGGCCGACAGCATCGAGATGACGATGTCGGCACCGGCCACCGCCGCGCTCACCGATGCATGCGGGCTCACGCCGAGCGGGCGCAGGGCCTCGGCTTTGTCCGCGCTGCGGTTCCACGCCGACACCGTGTAGCCGGCCTGTGCCAGGCGCGCGGCCATGGGCCGGCCCATCAGTCCGATGCCGAGAAAAGTGATGCGAACTGTCGTCATGGGTAGCCCTTTAATGTTGACACGCGCAATTGAACCGTCGGCGGCGCGAATTATTCAGGATGAGTACAATGGCCGGGATGTTAATTATCCATTAGCTCATTTTAAGAGAGACTTATGCAGTCGCGCAGAACTCACACTGTTTCAAGATTCTTACTTGCCGCGGCCGCTTTATCCAGCATGCAAACGGCGATCTGCGCCGCATCCCCGATCGATCACGCGTCCGTCGAAGCAGGCAGCGGGCCAGGCGTACGGATGCTGCGTGTGGGGGTGCAGTCGGATTGGGAGGGGCGCCGATGGTTTGAGGGAAATGGCCGCCACGTATCGGGCTATTGGGACCTGTCGCTGGCACGCTGGCGCGGTACCGCCTACAACGACTTCCCCGGTGCGCATCAGTTCATCACCGATATCGGCCTCACGCCGGTGCTGCGCTACGCGGCCGACGACCGGCTGGGCTGGTACGCCGAAGGCGGTATCGGCGCGCACCTGTTCTCGCACGTGTACAACAACGACGGCAAGCGCCTGTCGACGGCCTTCCAGTTCGGCGACCATCTCGGCACGGGCTACGTGTTCGCCAACGGCTGGGACCTGGGCGTCAAGTTCCAGCACTTCTCGAACGCGGGCATCAAAGAGCCGAACAATGGCGTGAACTATGTCATGCTCAAGCTTGCCCGGCCCTTCTGACGTCAATACATCACTTTTTTCGCTTCGGGCAGATCGACGTTATTGCGCGTGACAATCACCACGCCGGTGTTGATGAAAGGCTGGACCTTCTTGCCGGCGATGATATCGAGCGCCGTGGTGACGCCCAGTGAACCCATCGAGTACGAATTCTGCACGGCGGTCGCGTGCAGGGTGCCCTTCTTGACGAAGTCGCGCAGGTCTTCGTTGCCGTCGAAGCCCACGGCCACCACCTTGCCGGCCTTGCCCGACTGGACCAGCGCGCGCCCCATGCCGATCGCGGTCGGCTCGTTGGCGCCGAACATGCCCTTCAGGTCGGGGTTCGAGGTCAGCACGTCCATGCTCTGGTTCAGCGCCGTGGCCATCTGCGATTGCGAGTAGTAGGTGCCGACGATCTTGAGCTGCGAGTTCTTTTCGATGTAGCGCTTGAAGCCGCCCACGCGCGCCACTTCGGAACCGCTGCCGGCCACGTACGACATCACGGCGATCTTGCCGGTGGTGCCGATCTTCTCGATCAATGCCTTGGCGCTTTGCTCGCCGGCAGCCTCGTTATCGGTCGACAGGAAGGACTGGTAGTACTTCTTGCCGGCGTCGGCGATGCGCGAATCGATGATCACTACCGGAATGCGCGCTTCCCACGCCTTCTTGATGGCCGGGACCAGCGCGTCCGGATCGGATGGCGCCAGCACGATGGCCGACACCTTGCGCGTGACCGCGTTCTCCACCATGTTGACCTGGTCGGCGATGGCCGCTTCCGTGGCCGGTCCCTGGAAGGTGACTTTGTAATTGGGATTGGCGCCGATTGCCGCCACCGCGCCCCGCTGCACGTTCTGCCAGTAGTTCGAATTGCTGGTCTTGACGATGACGGCGATTTCCTTGGTCGGCGCGGCGGCCGCGCTGGCGCCCACCGTCAGCGCCAGCATGGCGCATGCTGCGATTTTTAAGCTCTTCATGGGTCCTGTCTCCTTGTCTGTTCAGCTGCGATTGCGTTTCTGATCGATCCATACGGTCAGCAGGATCACCAGGCCGATGATGATCTGCTGGACGAAACTTGAAATGCCGTTCATGTTCAGGCCATTGCGCAGGATGCCGATGACGAAGGCGCCGATCATGGTTCCCGAAATGCTGCCGATGCCGCCGGTGAGCGAGGTGCCGCCGATGACGGCGCTGGCGATGGCGTCGAGTTCGTACATCACGCCCTCGTTGGGCTGGCCGGTGACCAGGCGCGACATCAGCACGCAGCCGGTCAGCCCGGACAGGAGGCCCGACAGCACATAGGCCATGACCGTGACCCCGCCCACCTTCACGCCCGACAGGCGCGCCGCTTCGGTGTTGGAGCCGACCGCGTACAGGTGGCGGCCGAACACGCTGCGCTTCAACATCACCGCCACCGCGATGGCGATCACGATCATCAGGATCACCGGATAGGGAATGCCGGGGAAGATCACGTCCGGGAACGGGCCGTCGGTGGCGCGCTCGATGCGAAACAGCGAGCCGTTGCCCAGTTCGCCGAACGATTCGCCCAGGCCGGAGACGGCGCGCGCGCCGGTGATCTGCAGCGCCACGCCGCGCGCGATCAGCATCATGCCGAGGGTGGCGATGAACGGCGGCAGCTTCAGGCGCGTGATGCAAAGGCCGTTCACCAGGCCGCACGCGGCGCCGACCAGCACGCCCACTGCCATGGCCAGCGCCACCGGCATCCCCTGCTGGGCCAGCAGGGCGGCGGTCACGCCGGACAGCGCCAGCACCGAGCCGGACGACAGGTCGATGCCGCCGGTGATGATCACGCAGGTGGCGGCGATGCC
>CBFGOU010000304.1:0-6036 GCA_965650445.1 uncultured Oxalobacteraceae bacterium
GCCGGTTCGAGCCGCAATCTGCCGCCGGTGCCCATGCCCGGCCAGAACCTGCCGCCGCCGGCCGCCGCGCCCAGCCCGGCCGCACCAGTGGCCGTGGCGCCGGCGCAGCCGCTGGCGACGCCCGTTCCCGCCGGTCCGCCGCCCGACTCGCGCCAGCAGATGCCGCCGGATGCGTACATGCAGGCCGCGCCGGTGGCCGCCGGCGCGCCACCCGACTCGCGCCAGCAGGTGCCGCCGGACGCGTATATGCAGGCGGCGCCGGCGGCCGCGCCCCAGGCAGCCGCGCCGCGCCCACACGCGGCCGTGGCCACGCCCCCCGACAGTGACAACATCCGCGTGGCCCGCGCCAGTCGACCCGAACAGGTCAATCCCGCGCTGCAGAGCGGCTTTGCCGCCTTCAACCGCGGCGACATCGCAGCCGCGCGCCAAAGCTACCAGACGGTGCTGCACCAGGACGCCAACAACCGCGACGCCCTGCTCGGCATGGCCGCCATCGCCGTGCGCGACAACCAGCTGGAGCAGGCCGCGGCCGTCTACAGCCGCCTGCTCGAGATGGACCCGAACGACAGCGACGCCGCGGCCGGCCTGGCCGGCGTGCGCGTAGGCGACGCCAACCAGTCCGAACGCCGCCTGCGCCATGCCCTCGAGCGCAATCCGGAATCGGCCAGCACCCTGTTCGCCCTCGGGAACCTGTACGCGCGCGAGCAGCGCTGGAGCGAGGCGCAGCAGCACTACTTCCGCGCCTACACCGCGGCGCCCGGCAACGCGGACTACGCCTTCAATCTGGCGGTCGGCCTGGACCGGCTCAATCAGGGCAAACTGGCCTTGACCTACTACCAGCGCGCCCTGGCCCTTGCGGCCAGCGGCCCGGTGAACTTCGACCGCGCCGCCGCCACCCAGCGCGTGCGCGACCTCGGCGGACAGTAAGCGTTCATGCCAGACCAAGCCAAATACCCCCTCGGCAAACTGCTGATCCAGAAAGGCGTCATCAGCGAAGACCAGCTGCGCATCGCGCTGATCGAGCAGAAGCGCACCGCCGAGCCGCTCGGCAAGCTGCTGGTCTCGCTCGGCTTCGTCACCGAGGCCACCGTGCGCGAAGCGCTGTCGGAAAACCTGAACCAGCAAAGCGCCGACCTTGGCAACCTGGTGGTGGACGCCATCGCCCTCAAGCTGATTCCGAAGGACGTGGCCAAGCGCTACCGCGTGTTCCCCATCGTGTACGAGCGCGACACCGACAACCTTATCCTGGCCATGGCCGACACCAGCAACCTGGTGGCGCTGGACCAGATCAGCGCCATGCTGGTCAAGGGCATCACGATCGCGCCCGTGCTGGTGAACGAGTCCGACATCACCCGCGCCATCGACCAGTACTATGGCTTCGAGCTGTCCATCGACGGCATCCTGCTGGAGATCGAAACCGGCGAAGTCAATTACGCCGCCATGGCCGCCACCAGCGACGAATACAGCCAGCCCATGGTGCGCCTGATGGACGCGCTGCTGGCCGACGCGGTGCAGAACGGCGCCTCCGACATCCACTTCGAACCGGAGCAGAGCTTTCTGCGCATCCGCTACCGCATCGACGGCATCCTGCGCCAGATCCGCAGCCTGCACAAATCCTACTGGCCCGCGATGGCGGTGCGCCTGAAGGTGATGAGCAATATGAACATCGCCGAATCGCGCGCGCCGCAGGACGGCCGCATTTCGATCAAGTTCTCGGGCCGCCAGATCGACTTTCGCGCATCCAGCCAGCCGACCACCCACGGCGAGAACGTGGTGCTGCGCGTGCTCGACCGCGCCAAGGGGCTGGTGCCGCTGGATGGCCTCGGCCTGGGCGAGGACGAACTGCATCTGCTGAAACTGATGATCGCGCGTCCGCACGGCGTGATCCTCGTGACCGGCCCCACCGGCAGCGGCAAGACCACTACCCTGTACTCGATCCTCAATCACATCAACACCGAGACGGTCAACATCATGACGCTCGAAGATCCGGTCGAGTACCCGATGAACATGATCCGCCAGACCTCGATCAACGAGTCGGCCAAGATGGGGTTTGCCGAAGGGATCCGCTCGATGATGCGGCAGGACCCGGACGTGATCCTGGTGGGCGAGATCCGCGACCGGGAGACCGCCGAGATGGCGTTTTCCGCCGCCATGACCGGCCACCAGGTGTATTCGACCCTGCACACCAATTCGGCCATCGGCTCGGTCTCGCGCCTGCTCGACATCGGCATCCTGCCCGACATCATGGCCGGGAACATCATCGGCATCGTCGCCCAGCGGCTGGTGCGGCGCCTGTGCGTCCACTGCAAGCAGACGGTGGTGGCCGACAGCGTGGAACGGCGCCTGATCGGCTTGGCCGAGGATGCCCCGGCGGCCACCATCTGCCGCGCGGCCGGCTGCGAACACTGCGCGCACCAGGGCTACAAGGGGCGCATGGCGATCATGGAGATTCTCAAGGTGTCGGGCGAACTCGATGAAGCCATCGCCCGGCGCGCCCCCCTGCGCGAGCTGAAAGACAGCGCGAAAGGCAGCGGCCTGCGCTCGCTGGTGGACGACGGCATGCGCCGCGTGCTCGAAGGGACCACCTCGCTCGACGAAGTGGCGCGTGTCGTCGACCTGACCGACAGGCTGGCCTGATGCCGCTGTACGCCTACCGCGCAATGGACCCGGCCGGCGCCCTGGTGCCGGGCGCCATGGACGCCGCCAACAGCGCCGACCTGGAACTGCGCCTGCGCCGGATGGAGCTCGATCTGATCGACTTTCGTGTATCCAAACCCAAGGCGGTCGCCTTCGGCAAGCGCGTGGTGCGGCGCATCGACCTGATCAACTTCTGCTTCCACATGGAGCAGCTGACCGGCGCCGGCGTGCCGATCCTGGAAGGCTTGAACGACCTGCGCGATTCGCTCGACCATCCGCGCATGCGCGAGATCGTCACCGACCTGATCGAAAGTATCGAAGGCGGCCAGTCGCTGTCGGAAGCGCTGCGCCATCACGGCTCGGTGTTCAACGAAACCTTCGTCAGCCTGATCACGGCGGGCGAATCGAGCGGCCGCCTGGCCGAGGTATTCCGCAACCTGTCCGAAAGCCTCAAGTGGCAGGACGAACTGGCCGCCCAGACCCGCAAGATCGTTACCTATCCGATCATCGTCACCATTGTGGTGCTGGCCGTGACCTTCTTCCTGATGATCGTGCTGGTGCCGCAGCTGACCGCCTTCATCAGGAACATGGGCGGCGAACTGCCGCTGCATACGCGCGCGCTGATCTTCGTATCGAACATCTTCATCGACTACTGGTACCTGATCCTTGCGCTGCCGGTTGCGGCCGTGCTGGGAGTGCGCGCCTGGCTGGGGCGCAGCGACCATGCGCGGCTGGTATTCGACGGCCTCAAGCTGCGCGTGCCGCTGATCGGCCCGGTGCTGCGCAAGATCATCCTGGCGCGCTTCGCCACCTTTTTCGGCCTGATGTACGGTTCGGGCATCACCATCCTCGAATGCATCCGCCTGTCCGAAGGCATCGTCGCCAACCGCCAGGTGGCGGCCGGCCTGCGCCACGCGGCCCAGCTCATTTCCGACGGCCAGAGCGTGACCCTGGCATTCCAGCACACCGGCATCTTCCCGCCGCTGGTGCTGCGCATGCTGCGCGTGGGCGAGTCGACCGGAGCGCTCGACGGCGCACTGCGCAACGTCAGCTACTTCTACAATCGCGAGGTCAAGGAAATGATCGAGCGCGTGCAGGCCATGATCGAACCGGCCATGACGGTCACGCTGGGACTGCTGCTCGGCTGGATCATGCTGTCCGTGCTGGGGCCGATCTACGACACCATGAGCCAGCTGAAAACCTGAGGACCGCGTGCTGCCCAAACTTATTTTCCATGTAACGGCCGACCAGCTCAGCGCCTTCCGCTGGCAGCGCGGCACGCTCGTGCCCGGGCCGGTGCTGCGCCCGGACGCGGACGGGCTCGAGGCATTCGGCCGCTACCTGGACCAGCACGCGGACGTGCCGGCCTGGCTGATCGCCGATCTGGTCGAGGAAGATTTCCAGCGCCAACTGCTGCCGCACGTGGGCGGGCGGGCTGGCCGCAACATGGTCGAGCGGCGGCTGGCGCAGCAGTACCGCGACACGCCGCTGCGCCACGCGGCCCTGCAGGAACGCAACGACGATGGCCGGCGCGACGATCACGCGCTGTTCTCGGCACTGACCAATCCCGCCCTCATCGAGCCGTGGCTGGGTGTGTTCGAGCAGCGCCAGGCCCCGCTGGCTGCGGTCTATTCGGCCGCGCACCTGTCGGCGCTGCTGGCGCGCCGGCTCGCGCTGGCCCAGGACCACCTGCTGCTCATCACCGGACAGGCGGGCGGCCTGCGCCAGAGCTACTTCCAGGGTCCACATCTCAAATTCAGCCGCCTCACCGCACTCGCACCTGGCGACGATGTGGTCGCCGCCACCTTTCAAGAAACCGCGCGCATGCAGCAGTTCCTCACCAGCACCCGCCTGCTCGAACGCGGCGGCATGCTGCAAGTGGCGATCGTGGCGCCGGACGCGCGCCTGGCGGCGCTGGAGCGCGCATGCGAGGACGGGCCCGAAACCTCGTTCCACTTCGTCGGCCTGCAGGCGGCCGCCGACCTGTTTCGCCTGCCCGAGGCGCCGCCGGACAGCGAACGCCTGCTGCTCGACGTGGTCGCGCGCCAGTCGCCGCCCAGCCAGTACGCGCTGCCCACGCCGCGCCGCTTCTACCGCATCTGGCAGGGCCGCGTTGCGATGAACGGCCTGAGCGCGCTGATCGCGCTGGTCGCCGCGCTATGGCTGCTGGCGGACGCCCGGGCCATCCTCGGCGCGCGTGAGGCCGCCGCCGGCCTGCTGGCCGACGCGGCGCGCGACGACGCGAACTACCGCGCCGCCATGGCCAGCTTTCCGGCCAGCCCGGTCAAGAGCGCCAACATGAAAGCGGCCGCGCTGCTGGAAACCCAGCTGGCCACGCAGGGACCCGCGCCCGCGCAGATGGCGACGCTGGTCAGCCATGCGCTCGAACGCGCGCCGGCGCTGCGCCTGACGGCGTTCGACTGGCAGGCCGCCTCGCCGGGCGCGGAACAGAACGCCGTGGCGGAGCAGATCGCCGGCACCAGCCAGAGCGCCAGTCCGATCGCGCCCGAGACGCTCGGCCTGCCGGCCGCGCCCGTGCAGACCCTGCGCATCGAGGGTGAGATCGAGGCCGCCCAATCGGACTACCGCGCCATCGTCGACAACGTCAACCAGTTCGCCTACGAGATGGCGCGCAGCCCTGGCGTGGCGGTGGAGATCGTCGAGTCGCCGATCGACATCCGCCAGAACGTCAAGCTGAGCGGCAGCACCGGGCCGCAAAACATTGGCGCCAAACCGAAATTCGTGCTGAAAGTGACGTGGAAGCCATGAAGCCTACCTGGCGCGACGAACTCGACCTGCTGGCGCGTCCCGCCGGCATTCTGCTCGCCTGCCTGCTCGGTGCCATCGCGCTGCTGGTGGCATCAGGCTGGTACTGCGGCCGCGCGCAAGCGGCCCTGGCGCAGGCCACCCAAACCCGCGCCGACAGCGCCGCGCGCTTTCGGAATGTGGAAACGGACAAGCGGGAGCTGGCCCAGTACGGCCCCCGCTTCGCGCAACTGCAGGCCAGCGGCATGATCGGCGACGAGAACCGGCTGGCGTGGATCGAAACCATCCGGCAAATCCAGACCAGCCGCAAGCTGGTCTCGGCCAGCTTCGAGATCGAGCCGCAGCAGGCGGTCGGCGCGCTCACCTACGGCCAGTACCAGCTGCGCGGCAGCCGCATGCACATTGAGCTCGGCATGGTGCACGAACTGGATCTGTTCAATTTTATCGACGACCTGCGCGCGGCGGGTTTGTTCACCGTGCAGGAATGCCGCATCCGCCGCAACGACGTACCGGCCGAAGCGGTCGGCCTGGCGCGCCTGACCGCCAACTGCACCCTGATCTGGCTGACCCTGGGGAGCGCGCCATGAAACGCCTGCTGCTCTGCCGAATGGTCCCCATGGTCGTCTGCTTGCT
>CBFGOU010000305.1:0-6012 GCA_965650445.1 uncultured Oxalobacteraceae bacterium
CCACCAAGCAGCGCATCATCGCCGAGATCAAGCAGCTGCGCCGGATCGAGACGCCGTACATCAACTGGTTGCTGTTCGCGGCCATGAATGAAGCGTGGCTGATGTCGATCGGCGAAGAGTACGACCCGATGCGCATGAACGTCGCCATCCGCAAGATCAACGAGTGGTATGTGGGCGATGGCTGGATCAAGGATGGCGAGACCTTCCACTTCGATTATTACAGCTCGTATGTGATGTATCCGATGCTGGTCGAGATCCTGGAAGTGCTGGAGAAGTTCAAGGGGCCGTTCTGGAACGGCAAGCCGGAGGAGCTGCGCGCGCAGGCGATGAAGCGCATGCAGCGATATGGCGAGCACCTGGAGCGCCTCATTTCGCCGGAAGGCACTTATCCACCGATCGGACGTTCGCTGACCTATCGCACGGCGGCCTTCCAGCCGCTGGCGCTGCTGGCCTTGCGCAAGCAGCTGCCGGCCAGTTTGCCGGAGGGGCAGGTGAGGGCGGCCATGCGCGCGGTGCACGACCGGGTGTGGGCAGATCCGACCAATTTCACCAAAGGTGGCTTCCTGACCATCGGCTTCGTCGGCCACGCGCCGGAACTGGGCGACTGGTACTCGAATAACGGCAGCATGTACATCGCTTCCGAGAGCTTCCTGCCGCTCGGCCTGCCGGCGACGGATTCGTACTGGAGCGCGCCTGCGCAGGACTGGACGCAGAAGAAGGCGTTTTCGGGGGCGAAGTTCCCGAAGGATTATCACGTCAGTTATTGAGTCCCCACGCGTGCGGGCAGGCTAGAATGCCCGCATGCGATCGAAACTTCCCACCTATCCCGGCGTCGCCACCGCGCGCGGCGCCGTGCTCGCCGTGCTGCTGTCGAACGAAGACCAGACCGGCTCGCCGCCGCTGCAGGGGCGCGTGACCCTGGCGGCCATCGTCAAATCGCTCAAGCGCAAATATAACTGGCCGATCGAGACCAGCAGCTTTCCTTCCAACGATGTCGATGGAAGGGCGACGTGGGCCACGGTGTACAGCCTGCCGCCTGTGGTGATTGCCAGGGCGATCGAAAATGGTGGGCGTGAATGGCTCGACAGGCGCAGGAAGTAGCAAGGCGCCGGCACCTCCGTCGCCCTCGCGAACGCGGGGGGCTATAGGACAGCGGCAAAAACGAGTTCTTGGCCGCTCTGCGGTGGTATGGGGGGCGCGTTCGCGAGGGCGACAGAAATACGAGCTGCGAGACTCCGGTGCTATAGTCGTAGTGTCATCGCCGGAAAAAATACATCCACGAGGTCCTCATGTCATCGACTCCCTTCGATACGTTGAACATGGTTGAACGTCTCATCAGCGCGGGTGTTCCGGCTGAACAGGCGAAAATGCAGGCCACGCTGTTAGCCGAAGTCATTCGTGCAGCGGATGCGAGTATCGTCGAGCGATTCTCGCGGAAGACGGATGTTGCTCTTGAGCTTAGCGGAGTAAAGGCTGAGATCAGTGCGCTGCGTAGCGAGGTCAAGCAATCAATTTCGGAAACGAAGGCAGATTTGATCCGCTGGGTCGTTTCGGTGGGAATCCTTCAGATGGCGCTTGTTGCCGGTCTGGTCGTCAAGCTGATCCCGTGAGCGTAGGTAGTCAATCCTGATACCCAGGTGGCCGTTCGCCAATACTTCGCTCCGTACCTTCACAGCACCTACGAACTCAGCTAATCTCGTTAGCAGTTAACCCGCCATGCGAGCTGGCGGCTTGTTCTGCGGGGCGTGGGCGGCGCGATGATCGGTCTGTGGAGCGGCCTGATCGAATTTCGGTGCTGACGCGCATACCGCCACTAGTACTTGCGCGGCAGGCGCAGCAGTAGCGCGCCGGCGACGACCGTGACCACAAACACGATCGCCACGATAATCCAGAAACCGTCCGGATGATTCGTCAGCGGGACACCGCCGACGTTCATGCCCAGCAAGCCGGCCACCACGTTAATCGGCAGGACCAGCACCGTCACGATGGTCAGTACGAACAGGCTGCGGCCGTTCTCCTCGTTGACATAGGCGGCGATTTCCTCCTGCAGCAGCTTGATGCGCTCCTGCAGGGACGACATGTCGTTGAGCACCACCGAAAACTCCTCCATCGACTGGCGCAATCCCTGCGTGGCCTGCTCGTCCATCCACGCGGGCGGCCGTTGCAGCAAGCGGAATAGGGCGGCCGGCTCGGGCGCCAGCAGCCGGCGCAGGCGCACCAGCACGCGCCGCATCGCGCCCAGGTCTTCGCGCTTGTGACGCGTACGCCCCGCCAGCAAGGTGTCTTCGATCTGGTCGACCCGTTTCACGGCGTTGCGGACGATATCGACCAGCACATCGGCCTGGTCGCGCAGCAGATGGGTGAGCAGCTCCACCGAGGATTCAAACAGTTCGCCCTGCAGCGCGGCCTGGCGCAACTGTTCGATCGACTGCAAGGGCGTGCGGCGCGCGCTGATGACGACGTCTTTCGACACGCTCAGCCATAGCGTGGAAATGTCGGATGGCTCGAACGAGAAACCGTGTTTTACGTCGTTGACGACGGCAATGAGCGTGTCATCGGCCAGCTCGATGCGGGTCGAGCGCGAACCCTGATGCAGCGTTTCGTAGAATTCGTCAGTCAGGCTGGCATGCGCGTTCAGCCATTTTTCGCTGGCGGCGTTGGAGAGGTTGAAATGCAGCCAGATGAATTCGCCCTTGGCGCGCCGCGCCGGGTCAGCCATCCAGTCGAGCGCGGCACGGGAATCGATCGTGGTGGACGCGCCCGCGCTCTCAAACAGGAAACCCCAGACCAGTCCAGAGGAATCGGATCCATAACTGACTGCTGGCGCTTGCATATCCCATCCTTGACGTGGCGATGCCGGGATTGTAAGCCTTGCCTGTCCGGTCATCCAAGGATTGAAATGTTTTTTTTGCTTATCGGTAATGCGGCGGGCGGACGCAAAAAAGCCACCTCGAAGGGTGGCTATCTCGCAAAACACATTGCATTCTTTGGGGTGGCTGATGGGGCTCGAACCCACGACAACAGGAATCACAATCCGATGCCCAAGACGTCCTAACCTTTTGATTTCAAAGAGTGTGAGGATGGAATCTTTGGAACGTGCTACGCGTTGAAACCATCATGGAATCGTAGTAATTTGCGGGATCTTCCAAGGAAACTGTTGACTTACGCAGCCTGCATTGACGCTTGTAGCCCAGGGCATTCGAGCGTATTGCCAAGAAAAATTGCCTCCGTTCCTCGATACCTGTTTTGCGCGCAGTAGTGGAGGGTATAGCTCACAAACTGATATTGCGCGTACAGCTCGCGGATCTGTGGCACATCATCGTACGACACCATCAGATGCTGACCGATGCGTCCAGCGGCTTCGGCAACTGCGGCGTGATCATTGTGTCGATAATGGTGCTCATAGAGGTCGCCGCCTTTGACGTAGTACGGCGGGTCGAGATACACCAGGGTTTGCGCCGGGAGCTGAGACACGACGTTGTCGATCAGGTCGATCGCATCGAGTTGATATAGATGAATGAACTCCGCATGGTCTGCGATGGTTTCGATGCGGGAAATTAGTTCATCCTTGTTGAATCGGGCGTCAATTTTGAAGTTGCCGTCTTGGTTCTTGCCGCCGATGACTCCAGCCTTCAAGATGCCAGATCGATTTGTTCGGTTTAGGAAGAATGTGGAGAAGCCCAGCAGCAAGGGGTCAACCGTGGTCTTTTGACTTTGGACCTCGCGCTGTTCGGCCCAAACCGACATCGTGACTGGCGTGGCTGAAATCATTCGGCATAATTCCTCAGGTCGCGTGAGTACTGAATGCCAGAACGCCCAGACCGACCGATCAAGGTCGTTGATATGCACGTGTGATGCAAATTCTTGGATGATCAACTCAATGGCAATCGAAGCGCCTCCGGCATATGCTTCCACATATTCGCCACCTATGAGGTCGTTATGACGGAATAATGCCTTTACGTAGTTTGTTAGCTTGTTCTTGCCGCCGGGATATCGAAGAGGGGAATGGTAGCTACTTGACACAACTGCTCCTATGTTTTTCGCTACTCTACAGGCAAATGGATCTGCTGGCCAGCCTGTTCACGCGTTTGCCGCGAGTTTGACAAAGGCTGAGATGTTGTCCCAAATGAGCATCAGTTCGGACGGAATCGGATGCCCGCGGCGGCTGTGAACGAAACCGTGCAATGTCGTTATACTTGACGCATCTGCACGCGGATCGGTGTTGTCACCCACCAAACGTTTGACGATGCTCTCCTGATTGTGGTCGAGCTGGCTGCGCGACTTGAAAAATGATGCAGCACCCGTGCATTTTTCTGCCAGCGTCGGTTTCTTTCCCGATTTAGGGATGTGGATGGATTCGCGAGCAATAAGATCATCAAGCGACAGTTCAATGAAAACACGGAGTAGAACAGCGACGGCATTTGGGTGCTGTTCGACGTTCAGCGAACGCAGTTCATGATAGATTTTCTCAAGCCTGGGGCTCGCTGGATCTGGCGTGATAACCCAGTCTTTGGGAATTAAAGCAGTGCGTTTTGTTGTCTTTACTTTACGCTTCAATTTGGGCGGTACGATCTCTTCCTTTGGCTCAGTATCAACGTCGACTCGCCATTTCTGAACAGGCGGTCCTTCCGTCGGGAGTATGCTTGGTGGGAGTTGTTCGACATACCCTTTGCGGTCGCCTTTTAGCTTCAAGCTTGTAACATTCCAGTTACCTGTCGCCAGATCATTCACCACGTGTCTTACGACCTTTTCCAAGGCCGGCACGGGAACCGCAGCGAACAGAGCGCCGTCAACGATATCCAAGCCCATTGCACTTCGTACGCCAGGATCCCCTAACAATCGATTTAAGGTAGAAATTGGGAACGGATTCCCTTTTGGACTTAGGTCCTCTTCGTCGAACCAACCATGCAGTTTCCCGAAGTCCAAGAGCGCGAGACCGACATCCCCATTGTTACGGAAGCGGGCGCGAGCTGGACCGTCCCACATAACCGTTCCCGCGCCGTCGTTTTCGCCAGTGTGCTTTAGATTGATCCAGATGCCCGCGCTCTCGCGAGAATCGAACGGTACAACGGTTGTTTTATTTATGCTCTGTGCCTTCTTGGCAAGCGCCTTCATCCGTTTCACGAACGCTGGGACGCCAGGTGCATCGGGAAGCGAATCGAGCATTACAGGTTTGTTCAATACGCGAAGCACGGCAAACCGGCGATTACCCTCCAGGACCGTATATCGGCCAGATTCGCCAGGTAGAACCGCCATGACATCTATCGGATTCTGTCCGAACTCGACGATATGTTCCGCCAATTTCAGCGATTTTGCCATCTTCGATAGCAAGACCTTTTCTAGCGCCAATCTCTGGCTGGTTTGTGGCGGCCATCTCGGGTTTTGCAGATCGAGGTCGAGTTTCGTTACGGGTACGGTCAATTGTTGAGTCATGAGGTCTCTCACCAGAGGGGAAAACGACCTGAATGTACACTCAACAGTTACTTTTTTGCAAGTGGTATTAGTACATCAGCGAGAAGTGGGGAGGGGCAAGTGTACGGGTTCTTGGTAGAGGTCTCATCCAAAGGTCTGCGTGAATTGCGTATTTCGGTGAACGTGCCCACCCATTCCGGTCTATCGCGCCCACTTGCGCATGAGATGGTGTTACGCGGTTAAATTGTAGTCGGTGCGGTCACGATGGGTCGATATTTATCTCCTTTTTGCGGGTTTTAGGTCGTTGAGCGCGCAGCGAGTCGCCGGTCAGGGTAAAGCGGTGGTTGCGCTGCATGATGCGGTCCAGGATGGCATCGGCAATGGTGGCATCGCCGATCCAGGCATGCCAGTGTTCGACCGGCAGCTGGCTGGTGATGATCGTCGCCTTGCTGCCGGCCCGGTCGTCGATGATCTCCAGCAGGTCCGAGCGCGTCATGCTGTCGATGGCGCCCATGCCCCAGTCGTCGAGTATAAGAACGTCAGTTTTGGCCAGCTGGAGCAGCCATTTGCCGAAGGCCCCGCTGCCGTGCCGGATGCGCA
>CBFGOU010000306.1:0-6011 GCA_965650445.1 uncultured Oxalobacteraceae bacterium
GCGCAGGCCGACCAGCCATTCGTACGGCAGTCTGTGGATGATGCTCATGTGCTCCGTCAATGGATTTTTCGTAAGAGCGAAGTTTGCCACACAAAGCCCCTTCTTGACAGGATTGCCACTAGCGAATCGCGCCGCTCAAAAATAGGGCGAACCTATTTTGAAAACAGCGCTCAAATCTGCCATACGCTGCGCAAGCGGCGCAACCGGACACGGAGGCACGAGATGGCGTTCAGCTTATTCGAATCGAAGGGCGTGCAGGTGGACCAGCAAAAATTCACCTGGCGTGACATGGTGCAAAAGCCGATCAGCAAACTGGACGACGACGCGTTTACGCGCGTGCGCATCATTCTCATCAACGGGCTGGAAAACGAGGCGCTGCGCTTCGGCCACATGGCGGCGCGCTTCAACCGCGACCTACGCCTGCCGCTGGCCCAGGTACGCCGCACCGAGCAGCACCAGGCCACCATGGTCAACTGGCTGCTGGGGTCCGATCATTCGCCACTGGAAACCACCATCGGCTACGAGCAGGTCGCCATCGAAGTGACCGCCGCCGTGGCACAAAACGAGCCGGACCCGTATCTGGCCCAGGTGTACCGCTTCGGGCTGCTGGAAGACTTCGACCATCTCTACCGCTATTCCGCCCTGCTCGACCGGCTCGAAGGCAAGGACGCCAACAACATCCTGCAAAGCTACACGGACGTGCTGCCGGGGCGCCCGACCATGTTCCATCACCGCGCCCCCGAAGACGATCTGCGCATGCCGTACGATTCCAAGAGCGCGCAGTTTCTCACCAAGCTGCATGCGCTGACCATCGTGGCCGGCGAGTACCAGACCCACGACTACTATATGAATGTCGGCCCGCAGTTCGCCGATCCGGTGGCGCGCCAGCTGTACGCGGAAATCGCCTCGGTCGAGGAACAGCACGTGACCCAGTACGAATCCATGCTCGACCCGACCGAAAGCTGGATCGAACAATGGGTGCTGCACGAGGCGACCGAGTGCTACAACTATTACAGCTGCATGACGCAAGAGACCAATTACAAGGTCAAGGCCATCTGGGAACGCTTTCTCGACTATGAGCTGGGGCACTTCCACCTGGCTTGCGACGCGCTCAAGAAATTCGAAAACCGCGATCCGGCCGAAATCATCACGACCGACTTCGCCGTGCCGCTGGAGTTTCGCAGCCACCGCGACTATGTGCGCCAGGTGCTGTCCAATGAAGCCGGTCTCAGCGCCAATGCCACCCAGTTCGTCGCGCGCGAGCACGAGGGGCCCTTGTCGGCCCAATATCGTACACAGGTCAATGCCGACGGTTCGCCCAGCGAGATCGTCGCCGCCGGCTATGCGTGGACACCCGGCGGCGAACTGACGCGCGCGCTGCGCGCTGCCGCCACGCCCACCGCGCACTAAGCGCACACTTGAATTAGGAGGACTCATGGGCACCGCAGTTGCGCAAGAACACGTCGGCATGAACCGTACGGGCATCCAGATGTCGCCGATCGACGGACAGGCCATGCAGCAGGCCGATCCGGCCCTATTACCCAAGCAGGACGGCAGCGAGGGATCGCTCGCGGCCATCCGCAACGACTATATCGCCAATGCCGACGCGCTCGGCTCGGTGCCTTTGCCGGGCACGCTGAGCGGGGCGATCAACATGGGCATGACCATGCTCAAGGGTGAGAGCCCCACCGTCCTGCTCGACAAGCTGGGCGAACGGCTGGCGTTCGAGCGTACCGGCACCCGGCTGTACGACGCGCTGATCACCAAATGCGAAGTGCTGCCGGACGGCGGCATCAGCATGACGCTCGATGAGCTGCTGCGCATTCGCAATGACGAGTCGCGCCATTTCCTGATGGTCAAGGAAGCCATCGAATCGCTGGGAGGCGATCCCACGGCGCAAACGCCGAGTGCGGATCTGGTCGGCGTGGAATCGCAGGGGCTGGTCCAGGTACTGAGCGATCCGCGCACGAACATTGCGCAATCCTTGCATGCCATCGTCACGGCCGAGCTGAGCGACAATGCCGGCTGGGAAACTTTGGTGGCCCTGGCCGACGAGCAGGATTTGACGGAACTGGTCAGCAATTTCACGCTTGCCCTGGACGAAGAGCGCGAACACCTGAACATGGTGCAAACCTGGTATGAGGAAGCGATCGGGCTGAGCTATGGCGAAGTCGCGATCGAAGGGGATGCGACGGCCGCCCCGGATGTCGACGCCGGCAGTCCCAGCCCCTGAGCAGACTCCACTGTCGTCCTCGGCCCCGGCGGCCCCTTTCGCGGGGGCTTATAAGCGAAGACGACCGCGAAGTTGTTCGTATGACCACCGCGCTGGCACCCGCGGCGAGAGCGGCGCGCAGGACATTTCCTCGTCGGCAGTAGATTTGTCCTACAATGCGGAATGCCTCACATTACGCTTGTCCTGCCATTCGCCCTCCCCCCGTCCGAGCTGGCGCCCGACCTGATCCGGGCCCTGCAAACGCCCTCGCTGGCCACACTGGTTTCGCGCACGTCCTCGCGCAAGGCGCTGCCATTTGACGACGCGCAACGCGCCCTGCCCTATGAACGCTGGCTGGCCGGTCGGCTTGGCCTGCCAGTCCAGGGCTCGCCCGCGCTGGCTGCACACGTGATGCGGGGCTATGGCCTCAATCCCGGCGCAGGCAGCTGGTTCATTGTCAATCCGGCCCATCTCGAAGTGGCGCGCAGCCATCTGCTGCTGCACGACACGCGCAGCCTGCGCCTGTCCGACGCGCATTCCCGCGCCCTGTTCGACGCCGCCAAACCCTACTTTGACGACAGCGGCAAGCCGCTGCACTATGGCGACGCCGCCACCTGGTTCATGCGCGCGGACGACTGGGCAGGCTTGTCCACCGCCAGTCCGGACGCCGCCACCGGCCTGAATCTGACCGACTGGCTGCCCACGGGCGAACGCGCGGCTGAGTTCCGCAAGCTCCAGAACGAAGTTCAGATGCTGTGGTTCAACCACCCGGTCAACGCCGAGCGTGAAGAGCGCGCTCTGGCTTCCATCAACGGATTCTGGCCATGGGCGCTGGCCAAGGCCGGCGATGTCGCCCCCCTCCCCCTGCTTGCCGCAAGCAGCGCGCCGCCCTGGCTGGCCGCGCTCGCTGGCCAGGGCGCCGCTACGGTCGAGGCACTGGCCGCGGCGGGCGAGGACGCCATCCTGGTCGCTGGCGAACTGATCGGCCCTGCCCTGGCCACCGAATGGTCCAGCTGGCTGGCCGCGATGCAGCATCTCGAACACAGCGTATTTGCGCCCGCGCTGGCGGCCCTGCGCGACGGCCGCGTCGACCAGCTGCGTCTGCTGCTCAGCCACCGTACCGGACACCTCGAACTGACCACCACCCGGCTGGCCTTGCGCGCATTCTGGCGCAGCCCCAGCCTTGCCGCATTACTGCCGTAATTCATCCATGACCCGTATTTCGATCCGCCCCTGTTCCTTCCGCCTGTCCGAAATGCTGCGCCAGAGCGGCGTGCACCCCGTGCTGGCCCGCCTGTACGCCGCGCGCGGCCTGACCGACAGCCGCGAACTGTCGAGCGAGCTGGCGGCGCTGATGCCGCCCGCCGGTCTGCTGCACATCGACGCTGCCGCCGTGTTCCTGGCCGACGCCATCGCGGCGGGCAAGAAAATGACCATCGTGGCCGACTATGATTGCGATGGCGCCACCGCCTGCGCCACCGCCCTGCGCGGCCTGCGCGCCATGGGTGCCACGGTCGACTACATCGTGCCCAACCGTTTCGAGTACGGCTACGGCCTGACGCCGGAAATTGTCGAACTGACGGCGCGCGAAAAGGCGCCCGACATCATCATCACCGTCGACAACGGCATCGCCAGCGTCGACGGGGTGATCGCGGCCAAGCGCCTGGGCATCGACGTGGTCGTCACCGACCATCACTTGCCGGGCGACCAGTTGCCGCCGGCGCGCGTGATCGTCAACCCGAACCAGCCCGAATGCGGCTTTCCCAGCAAGCATCTGGCCGGAGTCGGCGTGGTGTTTTACGTGCTGCTGGCCGTGCGCGCCGAATTGCGCCGGCGCGGCGTATTCGATGCCCGGACCCAACCCAAGCTCGACCATCTGCTCGACCTGGTGGCGCTCGGCACGGTGGCCGACGTGGTCAAGCTCGACGCCAACAACCGCATCCTGGTCGCGCAAGGACTCAAGCGCATGCGCGCCGGACGCATGCATCCCGGTGTCGCGGCGCTGTTCCGGGTGGCGGGCCGGGAGGCGCGCAGCGCGTCGCCCTTCGACCTGGGCTTTGCGGTCGGGCCGCGCCTGAATGCCGCCGGCCGCCTGGACGACATGTCGCTCGGCATCGAATGCCTGGTGACCGACGACGAAGGCCGCGCCTGGGCCATTGCCCAGCAGTTGAACGAGATTAACCTGAAGCGCCGTGAAATCGAAGCGGAAATGCAAGACACTGCATTGCTGCACCTGGATGCGTTCGAGCCTTCCAACAGCAACACCATCACCGTCTTCGATCCGGGCTGGCACCAGGGCGTGATCGGCATCGTGGCCTCGCGCCTGAAGGAGAAATTTTTCCGGCCGACCATTACCTTCGCGCCGGGCGGGGATGGCTGGATCAAGGGCTCGGGCCGCTCGATTCCCGGTTTCCACCTGCGCGACGCACTCGACCTGGTGTCGAAAAAGGCGCCCAGCCTGATCGACAAATTCGGCGGCCATGCCATGGCGGCCGGCCTGACCATCCGCGCCGATGCCTTCGATGCCTTCGCGCAAGCCTTCGAGGCGGTCGGGCAGGCCTGGCTCAGTGCCCAGCAGCTTGAAAGAGTCATCGAAACCGATGGCCCGCTGGAAGACGCGTATTACACCACCGAGTTCATCAGCCTGATGGACGGCCAGGTGTGGGGCCAGGGCTTCGCCCCGCCCGTCTTCTGCGACGAATTCCGCGTGGTCAGTCAGCGTATCCTCAAGGAGCGCCACCTCAAGCTGCAGCTGGAACGCAACGGCCAGCGCTACGACGCGATCTGGTTCGGTCACACGGCCTCGGTGGGCGAACGGGCCCGGGTAGCATTCCGGCTGGACGCCAACGAGTACAACGGCGTCACCCGGGTGCAATTGATGGTGGAGCACGCCGAACCGGCGTGACCGGCGCGCTTGCACCAACTCCGGAAAAGGAGTATAACAACTCCATAACCGGAGTAAATCATGAATCTCGCCTACGCTTATCCGAAAAGCCGCTTTGAACCGGCGGTGCTGATCGACCTGAACGCACGGCCCGAACGCGAGCGCCTGTCCAAGTCGGCCCTGAAAGGCTTTTTCAAACTCGTCGCCGCGTGGAAGTTGCGCGACGAAGACGCCCGTGAACTGCTGGGCGGCCTTTCCTCGTCCACCTTCTACGAATGGAAAAAGAACCCGGACCGGGTGCTGGAGGTCGACCGCATCACGCGCATCTCGTATCTGCTGGGTATTTACAAATCCCTGCACATTCTCTACGGCGACAAACTGGCCGACGAATGGGTGTCGCTGCCCAACAAAAACCCGATTTTCGCCGGGCGTACACCTTTGTCGCAAATGCTGGCGGGCGGCATCCTGTCCATGCAAACCGTGCGCAAATTGCTCGATGCACGTCGCGGAGGCCTGTAATCTTGGCGGCCATTGAACCGAAGACCACGGCGCTGCGCCAGTTCGACACTTGCCGCCTGATCCCGTCGCGCTTTGCCGACGTCGAAGATTCGGTGCTGAGCCCGCTGGCGGACGACGACGCCACCTTGCGCGACCTGTTCGACCTGGACAACGCCACCAATGAACGCCTGCGTGGCGAATATGGCGGGCTGCCCGGCATCGGCGTGGATGAACTGGTGTTCGGCGTGCCGAACTTTCGCATCATCAACGCGGCCTACACCTATCCACGCCCCGAGGGCAGCCGCTTTAACGACGGCGAACGCGGCGCCTGGTACTGCGCCTTCGAGATCGACACCGCGCTGGCCGAAATCACCTTCCACAAGACCGTGGAATACCAGGAAATCGACCGCTTCGACG
>CBFGOU010000307.1:0-6002 GCA_965650445.1 uncultured Oxalobacteraceae bacterium
CAGTCCCTTCACTTCGTACGGCGCGTATTTCATCCACAACGCGGCGCGATGACGGAAGTACGGCGTGACTTTTCTTCCGACGAGATAGGGCTGCGCATCGTGCAGGATCCGGGTGTCTTTGTACGCATAGCTGCCCATGAACTGGATATCATGCGTCGGGCGATAATAGAGGCTCAAATCCACGCCTTGGGACATCGTCTCGCCGGTGCTAAGCCATGCTCGAATTTGAACTGATCAAGAAGGACACCAGCGGCCTGTCGCACGCGCGCCGCGGCCGCATAAAGCTCAATCACGGCGTGGTCGAAACGCCGATCTTCATGCCGGTCGGGACCTACGGTTCGGTCAAGGCGATGGACCCGGTCGAACTCAAGGAGATCGGCTCGCAGATCATTTTGGGGAACACCTTCCACCTGTGGCTGCGCCCGGGCACCGAGGTGCTCAACAAATTCGGCGGCCTGCACGGCTTCATGGGCTGGGACAAGCCGCTCCTCGCCGATTCGGGCGGCTTCCAGGTGTTTTCGCTGGGCGCGATGCGCAAGATTACCGAGGAGGGCGTCAAGTTCCAGTCGCCCATCGACGGTTCGCGGCTGTTCCTGTCGCCCGAGGTGTCGATGCAGATCCAGCGTGCGCTGAACTCCGACATCGTCATGCAGTTCGACGAATGCACGCCCTACGAGATCGACGGCCGTCCGGCCACCGCCGAGGAAGCGGCCAAGTCGATGCGCATGTCGCTGCGCTGGGCCCAGCGCTCGATGGACGAATTCAAGCGCGGCGAAAATCCGAACGCGCTGTTCGGCATCGTCCAGGGCGGCATGTTCGAGCGCCTGCGCGACGAGTCGCTGGCCGGGCTCGAAGAGATCGGCTTTCCCGGCATCGCGATCGGCGGCCTGTCGGTCGGCGAGCCGAAGGAAGACATGATGCGCATGCTCGAGCACGTGGGGCCGCGCCTGCCGGCCAACAAGCCGCATTATCTGATGGGCGTGGGAACGCCGGAAGACCTGGTGGCCGGCGTTGCCAACGGGATCGATATGTTTGATTGCGTCATGCCGACCCGCAACGCGCGCAACGGCTGGCTGTTCACGCGCTTTGGCGACGTCAAGATCAAGAATGCGCGCTACAAGGACGATCAGGCGCCCCTCGATGAAAGCTGCAGCTGCTACTGCTGCAAGAATTTCTCCCGGGCATATTTGCACCATCTGCACCGTTCGCAGGAGATTCTGGGCGCGCGCCTGAACACGATCCACAACCTGCACTTTTACCTCAAGATCATGAGCGAAATGCGCGAGGCGATCGAGCAGGACCGTTTCCATGCCTGGCGCCTGGAGTTCAACGCCGGCCGGGGGCGCGGCGTCTAAACCCTGTCGATTGGCTCGTCAACACGGGCCGGTGCTAGAATACAGCGCTGCTTTTTTAACTGCTTTATTTACAATCGGAGTTTCTGTGTTTATATCGAACGCTTATGCGCAAACGGCAGGTACTGCCGCCGACCCAGGCCTGATGGGCAGCCTGTCGACCTTCCTGCCGCTGGTTTTGATGTTCGTGGTCATGTATTTCCTGATGATCCGTCCTCAGCAAAAGCGCGCCAAGGAACAGCGCGCCATGATGGACGCGCTCGCCAAGGGCGATGAAGTGGTCACTTCCGGCGGCATTCTGGGCAAGGTCAGCAGGGTCACGGATACTTACGTGACCATCGAAGTTGCCACCGGTACCGACATCGTGGTGCAAAAGAACTCCATCACGACCCTGCTGCCGAAGGGCACGCTGAAGTCCCTGTAAGCCCGCGCCGCTCAACTTGAACGCTGGAACACTATGAATCGCTATCCCGTCTGGAAATACGTCCTCATCGTCATCGCGCTGCTGCTCGGCGCGCTGTACACGGCGCCGAATTACTTCGTCGAATCGCCGGCCCTGCAGGTGACGACCGGTAAAACGACCATGAAGGTCACCTCCGCCACCGCCGAACAGGTGGAAGCGGCCCTGAAGATGGAAGGGATCAAATCCGAAGGCGTCAGCCTGGACGGGAGCGGCGCATCGACTTCGGTGAGCGCGCGCTTCAAGACCAGCGACGAACAGTTCAAGGCCAAGCTGGCGCTTGAAAAAGACCTCAACCGCGATCAGGCCGATCCGGATTACATCGTCACCGTCAATCTGGTGAAGAACACCCCGGCATGGATGCAGGCTCTGGGCGCCAAGCCGATGAATCTCGGCCTGGACTTGCGCGGCGGCGTGCACTTCCTGATGCAGGTCGATACCAAGGCGACCGCGGAAACCAAGCTCAAAGGCATTCAGGCCAGCGTGCGCAGCCAGCTGCGCGACAAGAACGTGCGCCATGCCGGCATCGAGCGCAGCAGCTCGTCCATCATCATCAAGTTCCGCGACGCCGAGACCCGTGCCCAGGCACGTTCGCTGCTCAGCCAGCAGCAGGACCTGGCCATGGCCGATGCCGCCGACGGCAGCGAACTGCAGCTGATCGTCACGCTCAAGCCGGAAGCGCTCAAGCGCGCCACCGATGAAGGCGTCAAGCAGAACATCGCCACGCTGTCCAAGCGGGTCAACGAACTGGGCGTGTCCGAGCCGATCATCCAGCAGCAGGGCGCCGACCGCATCGTGGTGCAGCTGCCGGGCGTGCAGGACGTGGCGCGCGCCAAGGACATCATCGGCCGTACCGCGACGCTGGAAATGCGCATGGTCGACGACACCATCGTGCCGGGCACCGAATCGTCGGCGACGATTCCGCTCAATTCGGAACTGTTCACCGCCGCGCAAGGCGGCCCAATGGTCCTGTCGAAAGACGTGGTGCTGACCGGCGACTACATTTCCAGCGCCGTCGGCACGCTCGACGGTACCAACCACCAACCTGCCGTGACCCTCGACCTGAACGGCGACGGCGGCCGCAAGATGCGCGAAGCGACCCGCGAGCGCGTCGGCAAGCGCATGGCCGTGCTGCTGAAGGAAAAGGGCAAGTACACCATTCTGTCGTCGCCGGTGATCCAGAGCGAGCTGGGTTCGACCTTCAACATCACCGGCATGGGCACGCCTGAAAAGGCCAACGAACTGGCGCTGCTGCTGCGCGCCGGCGCGCTGTCGGCACCGATGGAAGTGGTCGAGGAACGCGTGATCGGCCCGCAGCTGGGCGCCGAAAACATCGCCAAGGGTCTGTACTCGACGCTGTACGGCTTCATCGCCATCGCGATCTTCATGATCATTTATTACCACCTGTTCGGTTTCTTCAGCGTGCTGGCGCTGGCCTGCAACCTGCTGTTCCTGCTGGCCTTGCTGTCGCGGATGCAAGTGACCCTGACCCTGCCGGGCATCGCGGCAATCGCGCTGGCGCTGGGTATGGCAATTGACGCCAACGTGCTGATCAACGAACGCATCCGCGAGGAACTGCGTTCCGGCAACACGCCGCAAGCGTCGATCGCGGCCGGTTTCGACCGCGCCTGGGCCACCATTCTCGACTCGAACGTCACCACGCTGATCGTCGGCCTGGCCCTGTGGGCCTTCGGTTCCGGTCCGGTGCGCGGCTTTGCCGTGGTGCACTGCCTGGGCATCCTGACCTCGATGTTCTCGGCCGTGTTCGTTTCGCGCGGCGTGGTGAACCTGTGGTACGGCCGCAAGAAGAAGCTGGGCAAGATCGCGATCGGTACCGTCTGGACTCCTGGCCTGTCGGTCAAGAACTAACAAGCACTTACTACAACAGGATTCAAGATGGAATTTTTCCGCATCAAGAAAGATATCCCTTTCATGCGCCACGCGTTGATTTTCAACGTGATTTCGGCGCTGACCTTTGTCGCCGCGGTGTTCTTCCTGGTGTCCAAGGGACTGCACTTTTCGGTCGAGTTCAAGGGCGGCACCGTGATGGAGCTGAAGTACCCGAAGGCGGCCAACCAGGAAAAGATCCGCGCCGATCTGATCAAGCTGGGTTACGAGCAGCCTGAAGTGACCGCCTTCGGCACCGCGCAGGACATCATGCTGCGCCTGCCGATCATCAAGAACGTGGCCGGTTCGAGCGGTTCGCAGCTGGTGTTCAACGCGCTGTGCGCCAGCGAGGGCGGCTCGCCGCGCCGCGTGGACGTGATCGAAAAAGGCCAGCCGGTGAGCAAGTCGAGCTGCTTTAACGCCGCCGGCGCCGAGCTGCTGACCTTGCAGAAGATCGAGTTCGTCGGCCCGCAGGTTGGCGACGAGCTGGCCGCCAACGGTCTCAATGCACTGATCATGGTGATCATCGGCGTGATGGCTTACCTGGCCATCCGCTTCGAGTGGAAATACGCGGTGTCGGCGATCATCGCCAACCTGCACGACGTGGTCATCATTCTCGGCTTCTTCGCCTTCTTCCAGTGGGAGTTCTCGCTGACCGTGCTGGCGGCGGTGCTGGCGGTGCTGGGCTATTCGGTCAATGAGTCGGTGGTGATTTTCGACCGGATCCGCGAGAACTTCCGCAAGCAGCGCAAGGCCGACGTGCATGAAGTGATCGACAACGCCATCACCAGCACCATCTCGCGTACCATCATCACCCACGGCTGTACCCAGATGATGGTGCTGTCGATGCTGCTCTTCGGCGGCGCCACGCTGCACTACTTCGCCATCGCGCTGACCATCGGTATCTGCTTCGGTATTTACTCGTCGGTGTTCGTGGCCGCGGCGATCGCCATGTGGCTGGGCGTGAAGCGCGAAGACCTGATCAAACCGATCAAGGAAAAAGACGAGACCGACGGCGCGGTGGTTTAACACCCGCCGCCGATGGTCCGAAGAATGCCGCTCAGTTCACGCTGGGCGGCATTTTTTTTAAGCGTTGCCGTCGTCCCCGCGTTCGCCGGGACGACCTGAAGGGGCACAATGGACGACACCGAAATCGCCAGCATACGGCTAGCGGGCCAGCAGATCGACACGCAGCGCTTCAGCGACCCCGCCGCGCTGCTGTCGCACATGGGCGCCCTGCAGGCGCAGGATTTTCCCAGCGCGCTGCTGGCCATCGGCCTGCGCGTCAACGGCGCCAGCGCCAGCACGGTCCGCACCGCCTTCGACCAGCGCATCATCGTGCGCTCATGGCTGCTGCGCGGCACCCTGCACGCGGTTGCAGCGCAGGATCTGCGCTGGATGCTGGCGCTGCTGGGCAAGCGCAATGTGGCTGGCACAGCGGGCCGCTTCCAGCGCCTGGAACTCGACGACAATTTGATCGCCAAGGCGCACAAGCTGGTCATCAAGGCGCTCGAGGGCGGCCCGCCGCGCACCCGTGCCCACCTGTTCGACGTCTTCAAGGCCAACGGCATACCCACCGCCGAGATGCGCGGCAACCAGATCCTGTGGCGTCTGGCCAGTGACGGCCTGCTGTGTTGCGCCGGGTTCGAAGGCGCCGAAACGACCTTCGCGCTGATCGACGATTTCCTGCCCAAAGGCGAGGTCCTTGGCCGTGACGAAGCGCTCGCCCGCCTGGGCCAGCGCTACTTCACCAGCCACGGTCCGGCCAGCGCTGCCGATTTCGCGTGGTGGGCCGGGCTGACCGGGGCCGACGCCAAGCGCGCCTGTGCCGCCGCCGACGGCCTGATCGAGCGCGATGGACGCTGGCTGGCGGCAAGCGCGGCGCCCGGCACGACCGCCAGCACCATCCATCTCCTGCCGGGATTCGACGAATACCTGCTGGGCTACAAGGACCGCGCCGCCGTGCTGGCCGATCACCACGCAAGCCGCCTGGTCCCGGGCGGAAACGGCATCTACAAACCCATGCTGCTGGTCGACGGCCTTATCAGCGGCACATGGCAGCGTGCGGGAGACGAAATCACCACGGCGCCATTCGAGCCCTTGCGGCGTGGCACGGCCAGGGCGCTGGCCGCGGCGATCAGGCAGGTATCCCAAAAATTGATTTGACAACCTGCCAGCTCCAAGCAATACTCGCAGTCATGTTAGCGCTAACATTGGTTTGTCCAAAAAGCCACAAAGGGGCGGAACTGTGCGAGTGAAAACGTTTCCAATCGGCGCGGACCTGGATTAAAATGCCATGTTCG